>JAAZEC010000240.1 GCA_012512495.1 Erysipelothrix sp. | reverse complement strand
TGTACCCTCAACTTACCGTTCGTGTTTCCGGCTATGCGGTTAACTTCAACAAGTTATCCAAGGAACAACAAGACGAAGTTATCTCACGTACAATGCACGACAGAATGTAATCTAAAACGGTCGTCTGAGCAAAGCTCAGATGGCCGTTTTTTTGTTAGTAATTGCTACAATCTTAGCAATGTTAAAGAGATAAGAATTTTATTTGTGATATATTATGACAACAGGAGGTCTGCTATGAGAAAGAAGAAAGCAATGACCGACATTGAATCGGATGTCCATCACGTCATCCTAGAAAATCCCATGCTATCTCAAATTGAAATCGCCCATCAGTTAAACATGAGCCGTACATCCGTCTCCGTACACATCTCAAATTTAACCAAGAAGGGTTACATTCTGGGTCGAAGCTACGTCATCGGTGAACACGAACACGTCGTCGTCATCGGAGCCGCCATGATTGATCTATACGGCAAGAGCTTCAACCCACTCATCTCAAATGACTCCAACCCCGGAAGAATCGTCATGCACCCGGGAGGGGTCTCAAGAAACATCTCGGAGAATCTAGCAAGGTTAGGCATTCAGACCTCTCTGATCACCAGCCTCGGCAACGATTCGTTTTCCGAAATCATCCGTCGTAACTGTCTAGAAGTCGGCATCAACCTATCCCACTCCTACGAGAGTAAGACTGACCCATCCACCATGTACGTCGCTATCCTCGACACCAACGGGGAAATGAACCTAGCCCTATCTGATACCACCGCCATCGACAACATGCCCAAGTCCCACCTCGAAAGTAAAGAGGTTATACTTGAGAACGCCGATATCCTGGTCGTCGACGCCTCATTACCCTATCACTTGATGGAATACATTGTGAGACGCTTTCCAGAACACAGAATTGTGCTAGACCCCGTCTCCATCGGCAAGGCCAAACAGCTACGAGACTTAGTAGGAAAGTTCCACACCATCAAGTGCAACAAGCTCGAGGCTGCCTATCTCTCCTCTACAAACATCGAAAGTCTTGAAGATGTCAAACTGGCGGGTCAACGCTTATTGGCTAAAGGGATTACTCAAGTCTTCATCACACTAGGCGCAGACGGAGTTTATTATTGTAGTACAGAATCAAGTGGCTTTGTAAGCAGTAAGGCTAAAAGTATTGTAAATGTCAGTGGTGGGGGAGACGCGTTCACCGCTGGGGTTGTCTACGGAATGTTAGGAAAGATGGCAATCAATGACATCGCGGAATTCGCATCAGTCGCCTCAGCCATCTCCCTCGAGAGCATGTTAACCGTCAACCCAGAACTAAGCATTGAAAAAGTCAGGGAATACACCCAAAAGGAGAAATAGAAAATGAGAAACTTACTCAGAATCAACCCAGAAGTCCAAGAGGCATTAGGCAACAACCAACCCGTCGTCGCCCTAGAATCAACCATCATCTCACACGGCTTCAGCTATCCAGAGAACTTAAACATGGCCTTGGAATGTGACCGGATCATCCGTGCAGAGGGTGCCATCCCCGCCACCATCGGCATCATCGAAGGTGAGATCGTCATAGGACTCACTCGGGATGAAATTCAAATGTTCGCTGAAAACAGGGAAACACCCAAGTGCTCCAGAAGGGATGTTCCTACTATTATCTCACTCAAACAAAACGGGGCTACCACGGTCGCGACCACAATGATGTTCGCGCAAATGGCCGGTATCAAAGTCTTCGCGACCGGAGGTATCGGTGGGGTTCACTTCAACGGTGAAAACACCATGGATATCTCCGCAGACCTCGAAGAACTCGCCAACACCAACGTCGCGGTCGTTTGTTCAGGAGCCAAATCAATCCTCGATATCCCGAGAACCTTAGAGTACCTAGAAACCAAGGGTGTCCCAGTCGTCGGCTATCAAACGGACGCCTTCCCTGATTTCTATACGCGTGATAGCGGTAAGAAGGTCACCTACAACTTCAAGAACATGGATGACTTAGCCCAGATGGTCCATATCAAGAACCAACTGAACATCAAGTCTGGTGTCGTCATCGCCAACCCAATCCCAGAAGAGAGTGCTCTCGAACCCTCATTTATTAGGAAACTCATTCAAGAGGCAGTCACTGAAGCGGCTACCAAAGGTATCGAAGGAAATAAGGTTACACCCTATATCCTGAGTGTGCTCCATGAAAGATCAGAAGGCAAATCAGTCGTCGCCAACAAGGCGCTCGTCTTCAACAACTCCAAAGTCGCTGCACAGCTCGCTGTGGCAATGACTAAATAACAAGAAAAAAACAGGCTCAACAATCGTTGAGTCTGTTATATTTTCTTCACGCTATTTCTCACCATCAACTCGGTATCCAATACGATACTCTCAGTGTAATGGCGATCCTTGAGTAGTTTCTCAATCAGGATCAAAATCTCTTTGATCAAATCATCCAAATTCTGGTTAACCGTCGTCAAGGTCGGGTTCAACATCTCAGAGAACTTGACATTGTCATAGCCACAGATGGAAATATCCTCTGGGATATGAAGCTCTCTCTCGAAGGCTCGCTTCATCAGTCCATAGGCCATCATGTCATTGGCGGCAATGATGGAAGTGTAACGGTTCTGATCATAGATCTCATCAAAGAAATCATAGCCGCTCTCATAGGAGTAATTACCATCATAAATATCATCTTGTGAGACATTTAAGTTCGCATCCTTCATGGCACTCAGGAAGCCCTGGGTCCTCCCGGCCGTCCTCGCCATCTTTCGATCCCCATTAATGAAGGCGATCTTTTTGTGATTCTGTGAGATGACATAGTTAGTCAGCTTAATCATGCCATCGAAATCATTGAACTGAATCTTAGGTCCTTGATACTCCTCGATAATCCGGTCAACCATGATGGCAGGAACCGGTAAGTGTTGTAGTTTCTGTAGGTAGCGCTGGGTATTATTATGGGCGTGATTAGACACTGTCAGAATCAGTAAGTCGACCCCGCGAGAGATCAATAAATCGATTCCCTTGATGTCTTCCTCGATCTCATCGCCCGAAGTCACAATCAATACAAAGATATTACGCTTACGCATTTCATTCTGTAAGCGAGAAACCAAGCTCGCAAAGAAGTAGTTCTCAAGGTCAGGCACAATGATCCCAATCGCATTCGATTTCTGGGTCACCAACTGCTTCGCCATCTGATTGGGAACGTAGTTCATCTCCTTCGCCAGGCGCAGGATCTTCTCCCGCATCTCGTCGGAAACACGCCCCGGCTTGTGGTTGAGGACCAGGGAAACGGTAGCAATTGACACATTTGCTTGCTTGGCAATATCTTTCATTGTTATCTTCATGATCGTCTTCCTTACTTTTATGTATGCTCAATTATACGACAAGTACCATTGAAAAGTCCATATGGTAGTCTTTTTAAAATTTTAATAAGAAGTGTTGACAGAATGTAAGCGCTATAGTATCATTCTATCAGAAGTCAAACGTTTAACTTGATTAAGATTGTGAGGAGGTGAATTATGAAATTATTCAATTTTGGTTCCTTGAATATCGATCACGTGTACGATGTTACCCATCAGGTACAAACCGGGGAAACCATTACCGCAACATCCTATGACGTCTTCATCGGAGGCAAAGGTCTGAACCAATCCATCGCCGCCTCTAAGGCAGGAGCACAGGTGGTTCACATCGGAGCCATCGGTCCAGACGGTTCGCTACTCAAAGAGGCCCTCGTGAATGCCGGGGTAGACGTGAGTCAGTTGATCGAAACAGACACCCCCTCAGGCCACGCCATTATTCAGGTCAATGAACAGGGTGACAACGCCATTATCGTCTATGGTGGTGCCAACCAACAGCTCAGCAAGACAGCGATCGACCAAGTGTTTCACTTAATCACACCTGAAGACATCGTCCTGTTACAAAATGAGATTTCCAATGTGGACTACATTATCGAACGAGCGTATGAAAGAAAGATTCCAGTCGTGCTGAATTACTCACCGATCACTGAATCCTTATCACTCATCGACTTGAATAAAGTAAGCTATCTATTGGTGAATGAAATCGAAGGGCGCGCTGCCGCTAAAGACAGTCAGGTGATCGAAGTGTTGACCAGAGCTTATCCACAGCTCAGTGTGGTTTTAACCCTTGGCGACAAGGGAGCTAAATTCGCCAAAGCAGGCAGGGAAGTGATTACACAGAAGGCTTATGAGGCAGTGGTGGTCGATACCACCGGTGCCGGTGATACCTTCACTGGCTTCTTCGTAGCATCCGTGTTATCAAATAAGAGCATCAAGGAAGCGCTCGATCTCAGTTGCAAAGCAAGCGCCATTGCGATCGGTAAAAGTGGCGCTAGTAATTCAGTCCCAACCCTAGAGGAGGTTTTAGACAAATGAGTATTCCTACACCCCATATCGAAGCCGTCAGTCCAGATGAGATAGCCAAGACAGTCCTCATGCCAGGTGATCCCCTGCGTGCCAAGTTTATTGCGGAAACGTACCTTGAAAATGTGACTCAGTTCAACCAAGTCCGTGGCATGTTAGGTTACACCGGCTATTATAAAGGCAAGCGTGTCTCAGTCATGGGTTCCGGCATGGGAATCCCCTCAGCGATGATCTACTATCACGAACTCTTTGAGTTCTATGAGGTCGAGAACATAATTAGAATCGGTACCGCGGGCGCTATGAACCCCGAGGTCGGTCTAGAGGACATCGTGATCGCGACAGCGAGCATTACCGATAGTGCCATTAACGTTGGCC
>JAAZEC010000239.1 GCA_012512495.1 Erysipelothrix sp. | reverse complement strand
TAAGGAGGATTAACATGAAAAAAACCACAGAAATCAGTCCGCTTAGAAAAATAATGTATTATGGAGGCATGATTCTAGGTGTCATCGGCATGATACTATTTTTTAGCACCTTCTTAGCCTTCTTTAACATGGATCCATTCGCATCGAGCCTTGAATCGGTAATGATACGACCCGTAATTGGTATTGTTCTAACAATTGTTGGTTCTTTGATAAACCAAGTTGGAAGAGCCGGCTTCGCAGGCTCGGGAGTAGTTCTAAATCCGACTCAAGCCAGAAAAGATCTCGAACCATACTCACGCCAATTTGGTGGAATGATCAGTGATGGACTGGAAGAAATCAATAGACCCGAAAGCAATAATGAAACCATCAAAGTTCGTTGTAAACAGTGCCAGGCACTTAATGACGAAAACGCTAAGTTCTGTCAGGAATGTGGTCAACCACTCTAAAGACTAAAAAACCGACAAGCTCATCCAGCTAATCGGTTTTTTCTATACTATGGCTATAAACTGATGGTGTAAGAACTCGACATGAATCTTCTGATATAAGTAGTCGTAGTCGTTGATGTTGAAACATTGAAGCCCACGGCACTCAAGAACGCATATGTGTAACTGGCTGTTAAGGCATCACCATATCTTATGGCCGCGGTAGCCGAAGCGTTGACACGGACGGATGTGGTTGGAAACTGACCAGTGGTGGAAACATAGGATGTCACTGGTGACTCCACCACCCAGTTACCATTTGAAGTGATGGCAAGGGCTGTGCCAAGAACCTGATTTATTTGTCTAAAGCTATTGTAGTAATAGATATTAACATTGACGGACAATCTCAGGGTTAGTGTTTTGCCATGGGCGCTCAAATAGATGTTATGAAAATATTGTTGAACATAATTTCCTGATCCGTAGGGCATGATTGTAGAGTCCTTACTCATACTATAGCTTTCGAGAATTGACTGAGTTTGTCTATCGATGATTTGATAGCCGTACTCTAGCTCGTCCTCGTAGGGAACAACCAGGACGTCCTTTTCATAATACTCTGTTTCGAAGGTGATATCTTCTAACTGAACTTTCAGATATTCATCCTGTTCAACCGGTGTAAAACCTACTAGTAATAAAAAACAACAAACTATCGCAATAATTTTCTTCTTTTTTTCTCCTCCATATTAGTTATTAAGATATCACATTAATAATCCCGGTAGAAGATAGGGATGACTAAGCTGTGTTTTTATTGACTAAGCTGTTTCAAACAGACCATTCTTGTGTACCAGAATCACCAGTTCAAACATATCCTCTTTGACACCATAGCGAAGCGTGCCAGCAACCTGCTTCGTAGCTTCTTCAATATTCATCATCCCAACACCGGAAACCTTCGATTCTTTGATTGAGACCAGCTTACCATCCGAGAAAACAGGATGAACAACAAATGGGTTCGCGATAAATATCTTAATGAGTTCATCATTTTCACTGAGAATAATCCTGATATTCGCATCATTATCCATCTTTTGAACTGCCTCGATGGCGTTATCAATCGCATTCCCAAATATAATTGTCAACTTGTCAGGCTCAAGATTATAACTACCGTTGTCATATCGTATGATAAAGTCGATATCAGGATAGTCTGATATCTTCTGGTTTA
>JAAZEC010000238.1 GCA_012512495.1 Erysipelothrix sp. | reverse complement strand
TGCTCTCTTCTGCTCGCTTTTCAGTGAGTGTTAAAAGTAGTGTGATGGCGAGGACACTGGAAACGACTTGAAAAAAGATGCTGAAGCGGACATCGATAAATGAGACCGCGAGGGAGAGGATAATGAGAGCTGAAATGGCGATGAGTCTATTTCGCCTTGAATACATAACCGACACCTCGTATGGATTTGATTTCGATTTCTGATTTTGCTAGTTTCGAGCGGAGCTTGAAGATATGGACATCCACGATTCGTGTATCCCCATCGTAATCAAAATTCCAGATAACATTCAATATTTGTTCCCTGGAGACGACATGGTCAATATTCTCTACCAGATACAACAACAGATCGTATTCCTTTTTCGTGAGATGGACTAAATCATTATCGATCGTCACCTGGTAGCGGTCACGGTCGATTTTCAAGTTGCCAATAACTTCTTCGTTGGAATTCTTGGTGTTGAAACGTTTGATGTGTGCCTTGATGCGCGCTTGGAGCTGACGGGTAGAGAATGGCTTGGTAATGTAATCATCCACCCCTGCTTCGAAGGCATCGAGGATATCTTCCTCTTCGTCCTTGGCCGTTAACATGACCAGGATGGAGTCGATTTCCTTTTCACGCAAGTCACGAACTATTTCCAAACCGTTCTTGCTGGGTAACATCCAGTCGATTAGGATAACATCATAAAAATTGTCGATCGCCTTCTGATAGCCTAAAGCTCCATCAGCTTCGCTGTCAACCTCGTAGCCAGATTGCCTTAGGTCATAGCGGATTAGGCGACGAATACTGTCTTCATCTTCAATAATGAGTACTCTAATCATTTCTTGCTCCTTTGTTCATAGCGTTTCAAGATCTTGGATACGAGAGGATGGCGTACGATATCTGAGAATTGTAGTTTGATAATAGCGATTTCACTCATTCCTTCCAATAATGCCAATGCATTCAGCATGCCGGAGGTTTGATTGAGGGGTAAATCGATTTGTGTGACATCCCCGTTGATGATCATTTTTGAATTATAGCCCATTCTGGACAGGAACATTTTCATTTGAGCGTCCGTCGTGTTTTGAGCTTCGTCTAGAATAATAAAGGCATCCTCGAGGGTCCTACCTCGCATGTAGGCCAACGGAGCAATCTCGATGGTCTTTTTCTCTATCATTTTTTCAACACTCTCATTGCCAAGCAAAATATTGAGGGCATCGTACAGTGGTTGAAGATAGGGATCCACCTTTTCCTTCAGGTCCCCTGGTAGGAAGCCGAGGTTCTCGCCTGCTTCGACAGCAGGTCTGGTGAGAATAATGCGTTTGATCTTGTTATCCCTCAATAGTGAGACGGCGTAGGCGACGGCTAAAAAGGTTTTTCCGGTACCGGCGGGTCCGATGGAGAAGACCATGTCATGTTGGCGCATGGCCTGGACCAACTTTTCCTGACCGCTGGTTTTGGGGTAGATGTGCTTTCCGCCAAACGTGTAGGTTATTGGCGTTTTGTTTTTCTTGGTTTCGGGATGTTGAAGGATTTCGAGAACATCCTTCATAAGGAGTTCGTCAGCGTTTTGAACGTGACTGACGATTCGTTTCACTTTGCTGAGTACTTCATCGAGTACGCCTTCTTCCCCTTCTACAATCAGCGTGTTGGACCGAAGAAAAAGGTCGACTTTGTAAAGGTTTTGAATGGCTTCTAGGTGTTCGTCTTCTGGACCTACAAAGGCTGCTAGCTGCTCTGAGTCCAAATCAAGTAATAGTTGTTGTGAACTTTTCAATTTATGTACCTCTTTGTTTATAGTGTAAACAAAGTGAGTGAAAAATACAATTAAATAGAAAAGGATCAGCGTTAGCTGATCCTTAAATAGACATCTTGTTGAAATAAGAGCTATCGCCTCAATGAGACTATCTTCTCTTATTCTTTTTCCTAGCGGCTTTACGAGCTGCTTCTGACTTTAATTTACGTTTAACACCTGGCTTAACGTAATATTCTCTTTTGCGCGCTTCAGCAAGGGTGCCGTTACGGGAAACTTGTCGTTTAAAGCGACGCAGTGCGTCATCTAAACCCTCGTTATCCTTCACAACTACTTTAGACATGTCTAACCTCCCTTCTGATGCAAGCAAAAGTATTATAGCGTGAACAAAACGATTTGTCAAAATGTTATACTAATGAAGATGAAAATGATATCTTGTAAGCATGAAGGAGTTTGTTGATGATTAAGAAAATAACCTATGAACAGTTTTTAGAATTCGCGAAAGAGAACCAGCAAGTGAATGTTTTACAGTCGATTGAACACGCCAAGCGTTTAAGAAGAGACTACGAGTATCTTGCGCTAATAGAGGGAGATTCCATTGTTGGAGCAGGTCTATTTACGTATCGCCCAGTTTTCTTTGGCTATAGAGAGGCCACCTGCCAACTTGGGCCAGTCCTCGACTATCATCAGCCTGCTTTAGTAGAAACCTTTTTCAAAGAACTTAAAACCTATTTGAAGACAAAGAAAGTCTATTACCTGCTTTTCAATCCTAATTTGATTCGCCTTGAGAGAGATATCAATGGCGACATCGTAGAAAATGGTGTTAATAACACATCACTCACTCAAACGCTTGAAAACCTAGGGATGGATGAAGTAAATATTGACAACCACCCCTACTTGATTAACTGGTATTTCGTTAAGGACTTGAGTGACATCCATGATAGCGAAGAGTTGTTGGAAAGCTTCGCGAGTAAGACCAAACAAATTATTCGGCGTTCACTGGAGCTTGGCGTGAGAGTCAGGCCAATGAGTTTTGAAGAAATTCCTTTGTTTAAGAAATTCATGGATGAAGCGGCGAATAAGCACCATTTCATTGTTCGCTCTCAGAGCTACTACGAAGATCTGTATCAACAGTTCGTTCTGACAAACCATGGTGTCTTCTTGGTTGCTTACTATGAAAAAGAAGAGCTCGTTTCTTACTATCAAAATAAAATTGATGAAGATCAAACACTAATTGATAAAACACCAGACACTAACAAGAGGAATCGTAACATCATCAAAGAAGCGAACATCAGACTGGATTCCTTTAGAAACAAACTAGAGATTGCCCAGAACATTGAGGCAAAGGATGGCTTTGTTTACCTAGGTGCGGCGATGTTCTACCTTTATGAACATGAAATGATCTATTTCAATTCCGGTATGCGAGAAGAAACGAAGAGTTTTGAAGCTCCTTACGTGATTCAGTTTGAAGCGATGAAGTTGGCGATTGAAAACAACATAAAGCGCTACAACTTCTATGGCACCAATGGCCACTTCAATAATAAACCGGCACAACATGGTATCTATGAATTCAAAAAAGGGTTTGGCGGTGTGGTAGAAGAAATGCTGGGCTTCTATTCCCTCAACGTAAACCCTACGGTGTTGAAAATCATTAATCTATTAAAGAAAGTTGCGAACAGAAACTAATAGTTTCTGTTCTTTTTTATAAGCTCGACTGCCTTGGTATCCGAAATCCATGGCTCTGAACCATGTTCTCTATCGAGAAAAGTCTCGGCTCCTTTGCCTAATATCAAGATTAAATCATTGATAGATGCGGAATCAACCGCTTTTTCAATGGCTTCATAGCGATCGGGTATCGAAAGCGTTTGGACGCCGTTGGTTATTCCTGCTTTAATTTCCGCATTGATATCGATCACTTTTTCATCCCGATTATCTTCTTCGGTGAGAATAATTAGGTCACAATAACGTGAGGCAATTTCACCAAGGACTGGACGCTTCTCTTTGTCTCGCTTACCGGCAGAACCGAAGACAACAATGATTTTACCTTCTTTTTGGATCGCTTGGGCGTAGGCGAAGATCTTCTCGAAACCATCGGGCGTATGGGCATAGTCGACCAGGATATCTATTCCATTGATTTCCATTCGATTCAAACGTCCATCAATGGAGTCAACG
>JAAZEC010000237.1 GCA_012512495.1 Erysipelothrix sp. | reverse complement strand
TTAATCGATGAATCAAGAACTCCATTAATTATCTCAGGTGGTAAGAAACAAACCGCGAAGCTTTATCAACAAGCAGACAAGTTCGTTAAGAAGTTGGAAGCTGGCGTTGATTTTGAATACGACGAGAAGTCTAATTCAACAAGAATTTTGGAACCAGGCGTCGAAAAGGCAGAAAGAACCTTCAAAGTAAATAACTTGTATGATGTCGACAACACATCCTTAGTACACCATATCAATCAAGCATTAAAGGCCAACTACACGATGGCCAACGATGTTGAATATGTCGTCAAAGAAAACGCCATCGTTATCGTTGACTCATTCACTGGACGTCTCATGGAAGGCCGTGAGTTTTCTGATGGACTTCACCAAGCATTGGAAGCTAAAGAAGGTGTCCGTATTAAGGAAGAAACAGCCACCATGGCAACTATCACTTACCAAAACTTCTTCCGTCTCTACACTAAACTATCAGGCATGACCGGTACTGCGAAGACTGAGGAAGAAGAGTTCCTCAAGATCTACAACATGCGCGTCATCGAGATACCAACCAACCGTCCAATCGCTAGAACGGATCTTCCCGATCGGATTTTCGGCACGAAGAAAGCAAAATTCAACTCACTAGTCAATGAAATCATTCAGATTAATGAAACTGGGCAACCACTACTAGTAGGTACCGCTTCGGTCGAAGTCTCGGAGTTTGTCTCCAAGATGTTGACACAAAGAAAAATCAAACACGAAGTACTCAACGCAAAGAACCACTCACGTGAAGCTGAAATCATCAAGAATGCCGGACAAATCGGATCAGTAACGATAGCCACCAACATGGCCGGTCGTGGTACCGATATCAAGCTAGGTGAAGGTGTCCGTGAACTCGGTGGACTCGCCGTACTAGGCTCAGAAAGACACGAAGCCCGACGGATTGACAATCAGTTAAGAGGTCGTTCCGGACGTCAGGGAGATCCAGGCTGGTCTCAATTCTACGTCTCACTCAAAGATGATTTAATGGTACGCTTCGGTTCAGAAAGATACGCAATGTTATTCGATCAGTTCGGTGACGAAGCCATTGAAAACAAGACCGTCACTAAAGCCATCACTTCCGCACAGAAACGGATTGAAGGCCAAAACTTCGATGTCCGTAAAACACTCTTAGACTATGATGATGTCCTGCGTCAACAACGTGAAATCATGTACGACCAACGTAACTATGTCCTTGATAACGAGGATGTGCATTCGGTAGTCAAAGACATGTTCGGACGAGTCATTAATCGCTTAGTCGATTCCCATAGCACCGAAGAGAAGAAGGGGCGCGTCATCGATTTTGATAAGCTCAAGGAAGCTCTCAAGAAACTAGGTTTCAACGGTTTCGATTTATCACAATCGGAACTAGAACTGTTAAGTGCTGAAGATGCGACGACGTTGATTATCAACGCTGCATTCGATTCATACGATAACAAGATTAACGACTTCCGTGAACAAGTCCTTCCCATTGAGAAACGAATGGTGCTCCAAACCATTGACCGTGCCTGGATGGATCATATCGATACGATGGATAAGCTAAGACATGGCATCCACTTAAGATCCTACGCACAAAACAATCCACTGGAAGCTTACGTCAGTGAGGGCTATGAAATGTTTGAAGACATGCTATATCAGATAGCTCAAGATATCGTTTCATTCTGCCTCAATGTCCAAATTAGAGTGGAGAAAAAATAATGGAACTATTTGAACTACGCAACCTAGTCAATGAAACCCTCGCTAATCTAGAAACCATCGGAGACTCTCTTTGACTTAACTCAAAAGAAACAAACGATTAGCAATTATGAAAACCAAATGATGGAAGCCAACTTTTGGGACGACCGGAAGAAGGCACAATCCACCATCAGCGCAAACAACCGCCTCAAGGATATCGTCGAAACCTACGAAAAACTGGTCACACAGATGAGTGAGTATCGCGATGTGCTAGAAGAACTACGAAACGGTTTCGACCAGGAAATGTACGATCTCGTTGAACAGGAAGCCACCGATACGATGGTTGAGTACAACGATTTTGAAACGAAAGTACTCCTCTCAAATGAGTACGATATCTATTCCGCAATCGTCGAGATCCATCCCGGAGCTGGTGGCACTGAAAGCCAGGACTGGGCCGAGATGTTGTATCGAATGTACACACGCTGGGCCAACCGACATGACTTCAAAGTAACAGTCATCGACTATCAAGACGGTGACGAAGCCGGACTGAAATCAGTAACCTTCGAAGTCGAGGGTGAATATGCCTACGGGCTTTTGCTCGCAGAAAAAGGGGTTCATCGACTCGTTAGAATTTCACCATTTGATTCATCAGGCAGACGGCATACCTCCTTTAGTTCGGTCGATGTCATGCCGAAGCTGAGTGATGAAATCGATATCGAACTTGATCCTAACGATTTGATCATCGACACGCATCGCTCTTCGGGTGCAGGTGGACAGCACGTCAATAAGACGGACTCTGCTGTCAGAATTACCCATAAGCCTTCGGGAATTATGGTCCATGTTCAGAATGAGCGCTCCCAGATGCAGAATCGGGAACAAGCGCTGAATCTGATTAAGTCCAAACTCTATCAACTAAAAATTGAAGAACAGCTTCAAAAAATATCCGATATCAAAGGGGAACAAAAACAAATTGAATGGGGATCACAGATCCGCTCCTATGTGTTCATGCCCTATACCTTAGTAAAAGACAATCGAACCAACTATGAGCAAGGAAATGTTGAAGCTGTCATGGACGGTGACATTGACGGATTCATTCAAGCTTATTTGAAGAGTAAGATTGACTAATGGGGGAAACAATGATTAACAGGAAGACAATTTTAAGAGACGTAGTATTTCTAATGGTAGGAAATCTGCTGGTTGTATCAGCCGTCAGATTCTTCATTCTTCCTTTTAATATTCTCTCAGGCGGTGTCGCCGGACTCGCCGTAGCCCTTACGCCACTGCTCCCTTTTTCTATTGCGACAGATACACTCATCAATATCATTATTCTCGGGACATTTGTCTTGGGAGCGCTTTTTCTTGGAAAAAAGTTCGCCATGAAGACGATGTTCTCATCCATCATCTATCCAATTTATCTAGAGCTTTTATTGCTCATTGAATTCGACATAACCCTTGACCCTCTGCTCGCATCACTCTATGCTGGTATCATTTTTGGAGTAGGCTTAGGACTGGTCTTTCGTACCGGTGCTAGTACTGGAGGTATGGACATTCCTCCCTTGATTATTCACAAATTTACTGGTATAAAAGTAGCGACCCTCGTCATGATAGTTGATGGTCTGACCATTCTACTCGGATTCACAGCCTATGGATTGGAAGCGGTATTGATCGGATTGATCTCCGTCTTCTCTACCACTTATACGATTAACAAGGTACTCGTCTTCGGAGGTATTAAAGCCAAGACGGTCTTTATTATTTCAAGCTATTATTTGGATATTCTCGACGAGATACACAAGCGACTAGATCGTGGTTCCACAGTCATTGAAGCAACCGGAGGATTCACCGGAGACGAACGACCCGTTATTCTATCGGTCATCTTCTCCAATCAGTATCCCCAGCTTCAACAGCTAGTACAAGAAATTGATCCCAATGCTTTCCTTATTGTCTCAGATGCGACTGAGGTAAAAGGTGAGGGATTCAACACAGGTTACAGGATTTAAAGAGCAGTTAGGAGTATTTATGATTGTATTACGAAATGTGAACAAACAGTACCCCAACGGTACCAATGCACTCCACGATGTCTCGCTTCATATAGAGCCCGGCGAATTTGTTTATGTCATTGGACCCACCGGTTCAGGAAAGTCAACACTCATTAAGCTATTAGATGGTGAAGAAGTCCCAACAGCAGGACTCGTACAGGTTAACGAAACCGATGTTGGAAAACTAAGACGAGGCAAAATACCGTATTTTCGCCGTAAAATTGGCGTAGTTTATCAGGATTATAAACTGCTACCCAATAAAACGGTCTTCGAAAATGTGGCTTTTGCTTTAGAAGCGCTCCACATGAAGACCAGTCTCATACGCAAACGAGTAAGAGATGTCTTGGATCTAGTAGGTTTATCCGATAAACCTCACTCCTATCCAAACGAATTATCCGGTGGCCAACAACAAAGAGTCGCCATCGCCCGTGCCATTGCTAACAAGCCCAGTGTCCTCATTGCGGATGAGCCAACAGGTAACTTGGACCCAGAACGCAGCCGTAGTATCATGACGCTTCTGGAACGCATTAACACTGAACAAAAAACTACCATTGTCATGGTGACGCACGACGAAACCATTGTCAACTCAATCAAGAAAAGAACCATTGTCCTCTCTGATGGACACGTGGTCGCTGACTTAAGCTTAGGAGGTTATATCGATGAATCGACTCTTTCGACCGATTAAAGAAGGTTTTAAGGGACTCTTTCGTCATTTCGGTATGTCTCTCTCAGCAATCTCAGCCGTTACCGTCACCTTAGTCATTCTAGGTTCCTTCATCTTACTCTACGAGAACATTCAAAGTATCACCACTCGTATCGAGGAATCCGTACAAATCTATGTCAAAATAGAACGCAATGCGGAAGATAATGTCGATGCTCAAACAGCACAAATGGACAGTATCGATGGCGTCGCCACAATTACCTTTATCTCTAAAGAAGAAGAAATCCAGAACTGGATCGAACAGTTAGGACCTGAATACGAACCTTATCAAAGTGAAAACAACCCTTTATTAGACGCCTA
>JAAZEC010000236.1 GCA_012512495.1 Erysipelothrix sp. | reverse complement strand
CTACAATGCTGCCACCATTACCATTTGAGGCATAAATCGTATCAACTTCTGGATGAGCAGTAAGAAGATCGTTTGCAGCGTTGATTGCGTCTTGTCCTTCTAGAGCATCCCAGCCTACATCAAGAACCTTGCCTCCAGCGCTTTCAAATGCAGCAGTAAAGCCTTCTGTCCTAGCATTGTGGGTTGGATCTGCGATTGCACCTGTTAGTATGATTGCATTCTTCAGATCAAGTGAAGCAGCGTGCTCACCAATATTGCGGCCGGTATTTAAATCCCTAGTACCAACTGCACCTTTGAAGTATGGGTTTTCTCTTAGCATGACCATGTTTTCTTCAGACGGCATATGGTCATAAAAGACAAACGCAACTTTAGCAGCCTCACATTTTTGTGAAATGACTGAATACATGCTTTCGTCAGGCCCAAAGATAACAAGACCATCGACTCCAGCAGCGATCATGCTGTCAATGTTCTCAGTGACGTTTTCAATCGCACCTTGGTCATTGACTATCATAGTTTTTACACCAATTGCATCTGCTGTGTCGACAAAAGCTTTTTCTAGAATGTCCAACGAATAGTGGCCTTTCAATAGGTTATTAAAACCAATTGTCAAATCACCAGGTTGCTTTCCATCCGTGTTTCCTTCATCTGCTGAGTCGGTCGTATCAACTGAAGGTTTAGTTTCCGGTGTTTCTCCTTCGTTCCCATTGCAGCTCACAAGCAGAAAAGCAAAAGCGGCTACAAGTAGCAAGGACAAAGCTGTTAGTAATTTCCTTCTTTTCATAATTCTTTCTTCTTTCTTGTTTTATAGTCTTATTGACCCTTTGTGCAAATCTTTAATTGCACTACTGGTTCCTATATATACTTCATACTCCATGTCTTCCAATTCCCATTGATTGGTATCAGGGTTGTACCACTTTAATCTTTCAATCGGACAAGAGATGGATACCGTTTTCTTCTCGCCTGCTTTTACAGTAACTCTCTCGAAGCCACGTAGTACTTTGACCGGACGATCTACAGCAGAGTTTTTGAAGCCGACATACAATTGGACAACTTCATCACCATCACAATCACCAGTGTTTGCAACCACACATGAAGCAACAATTTCATTTTCTGTTTTTGAGAAATCTGCTTCAGAAGTTTCAAATGTTGTATAAGACAATCCGAAACCGTATGGCAAGGAGGGTTCTATGTTTTCTTTATCGAGTTTGGCATAGCCATGATAATAATCGTAGGTTATTTCATTGGCATCCCAATCAACTTGTGGTACGTCACTTTCAGTTTTTGGAATAACAAACGGAATTTTAGCACTAGGATTTACATCTCCAAAGATTACTTTAGCTAAGGCAGTTCCGCCTTCCATACCTGAGTAATATGACATTAATATGGAAGTGACAGAATCTTTCCATTCATCGATCATGATCATGTTTCCACCAATCATTACCGCTAACGAATTCTGGTTAACAGGTCCAACTGCTTTAATCAGATCTATATCATTCTGATGTAAACCAAGAGACTCTTTTCTATCTCCACCAGATTCTTCAAATTTTGCTCCAGCTAGGATTACATTTTCAGGATCTTCTTGTGCTGCTGCTTCGCCGCCGCCTGTATATTCACCTTCGTCACGAGCATCATATCCAACAACGAAGATGACAGCATCAGCTTCTTGGGCATCTTTCTTGGCGGACTCTATATCTGAGCCATCGTTATATACCACCCTGTTTTCACCAAGGTAGTTTTTCAATCCTTGGAGAGGAGTTACAACGTATTCGGGATAAACCCTACTTGAACCGTAATCACCCGTGTTTTCTTTATCAGCCAATTTTCCAATGACAGCAATTTTTCCTATGTCTTTACTCAGTGGGAGGTTACTCTTATCATTCTGTAAAAGGGTTAATGATTTTTCAGCGGCTTCTAATGCTAGGGCAATATGCTCATCAGTTCCGAGATCATCTTCATCATAATTTTTGTCATATGCTTCTTCGAAAGTCATCAGTGTGCGGACAATTCTTAAGGCTGCATCGTCAATTACTGATTCAGGAACATCGCCATTTTTCACAGCTTCAACCAGTTTGTCTCCGTAATGTAAAGTTACATTCATCTCAACATTTTGTCCGCCATTGGCTCCAGCTACAGTGTCGCGCATTCCCATAATAAAGTCGGTTATAACAAAGCCATCAAAATCCCATTCTCCTTTGAGAACTTCATTCATTAGATAGTGACTATGCCCAGCCCATTCACCTTGATATTTGTTGTAAGCTGTCATAATTGCTGCTCCGCCCGCTTCAACAAAATCTTGGAAATGTCTCAAATATACTTCTCTTTCAGTGCGTTTATCTGCTATTACATTAACTTTGAATCTCGCATTTTCCATGCTATTGAATGCATAATGCTTTGCGCACGCAACAACATCTTCACTTTGAACACCAGTTGCAAGAGCAGTCCCGAAAGCGCCTAAATGGAAAGAATCTTCACCATATGTTTCTTGGCTTCTACCCCAGCCCGGACTATAGGGAAGGTTAATACAGACACCGCCAAAAAAGTTACCTCCAGAGGCTCTAATTTCTTTACCAATTGCTTTTCCGATTCTATATTCTAGATCAGTGTCAAAGGATGCACCTCTCGCCATAGATACAGGAAAGGCTGTTGTCTGTCCAACACCCGTTACTGCTCCACGAGGTCCGTCAACAAAACGTAATGAAGGAATACCTAATCTATCATTGCCGCCTGCTTCATAGGGATACTGGTTATAATGTTCTCCAGCATCCATATCCGCTAACATTTCCTCTACTTTGATGTTTCCACTCATGAGATAAACTTTTTCTTCCAAAGTCATCTGTTCTACTAACTTCTTAGCTCGTTCTGTGTTCGACAATCTTTTCGATTTGTTGATTTTTACATTCTCTTTCATGTTCTCTCCTTCCAGTTCTGAGTTTTGAAAGTTCCTAAGCCCAATTTGGCAGACTTTATTTATCTTCCTTATATGATATAAAACAAATATGGACGTTTCATGCGATTAACTCCTCCAATTAAACAATAGGAGTCAAATAACTCTTCAATGTTTGAGGAAAAAGTTACTTGGTTTTGCCTACTAACTATGTAAACAATAACTATTTATTACCTAGGTGTCAAGCTTTCTTTGGAAAAAAGAATGGATAAAATTCTCTTCTTACTAGAAGATCGGAATGCAACTAAAAAATTCGAGTGAACTAATTAGGTCAATTGGTTTTGTTCAAATCAGTGTACCTTCACGCAAGAGTTCAGTGACATAGTTTGGCAAGGCAAAAGCCCCTTGATGTAATTTGGAATTATAGTAACGTGTTTTGAGACCTAAAGCCTCCCAACGATCCGGATCATGATCCTTAAGCGGATCCCAGGCATTGGACATAAAGCCGAAGAGCCAATGTCCCGACGGATAAGTGGGGATGTGTGCTTGATAGACTTTGACGTTATCAAAAATCCTAGTCGTCTTCGCATAAATCGAATGAGCTTCAGTTGCATCGTTGTGGTAATACGGGCTTTCGTGCTGATTAATCATAATCCCGTCCTCGCGCAGGCCTTTGCTGCAATTAGCGTAAAACTCTCTAGTGAAAAGGCTCTCACCCGGACCAAAGGGATCTGTCGAAT
>JAAZEC010000037.1 GCA_012512495.1 Erysipelothrix sp. | reverse complement strand
TGAGCTATGCCCGGGACGCACTGTCCATCGTGGACGGCTTCGCTAAGCCTTTAACGGATAATCTGGTTCTTCAGAAGTACAGTTCCAATCAATCCCTAAACGAAGATGAGGCAGCAGTACTAGAAGAGCTTATGAGTAAGAAAGGTCTTGGACATGATCAGATCGTTGATTTTTTGGAGAGTATAAAAAATGAGTAGTTTCGAACAGCTAGAAATACAGAAGATAATTGAGCAGATTGCGGATCAGGCAGTGACGAGTGGTGGTAAGGAAGAAGTTTTATCGCTTCGAATGATTACCCATCGTTTACGTCTGGAGCGAGAGCTCAATCGTGAGAAGGAAGCACTGCTTTCAACCATCAAACAGACAGCTCCCTCCTTCTCAGGTATCCATAACATTTCAGAGTCCTGTGTCCTTGCTAGCAAGCAAGGTGTTTTAAGCGTTGAAGAGCTGGTGGCCATTAGCCAGTTTGGCCATGGCATCAAAAGCCTCCAGACTTATTACAAGAAGCGCTTGACTGACATGAATCACTTGAGTGATTTATTTGAGAACCTCTACAGCGACAACGAATTATCGAAAGCTATCGATGATTGTTTTTCGATTGATTTCGAGGTCTATGACAAGGCGAGTCCGGCCCTCAGCAGCATTCGCAAGCAGCTCCACTCCTTAGAGTCCCGCATCAGTAATACCATTCAATCCTTTATCCAGAAGAATGCTAGCTATTTAACGGATACCTTTTCAACCATTCGCTCCGATCGAACCGTCTTACCAGTTAAGACTTCTGAGAAGCATCGCTTCAAGGGTATTATTCATAACCAGTCGGCCTCTGGGCAAACCACGTTCGTGGAGCCTCAGATCCTCATCGATATGAATAACGAACGACAATCGCTACTGGTCGATGAACATCAGGAAATTATTCGCATCTGTCGTGAACTTACCAAAAGACTAGCCTCAGTGAGCGATCAATACCAAGCCAGTTACGAAAGTGCCATCCTCTTGGATTCACTGTTCGCAAGGGCCAAGTGGGCTCAACAAAGAAATGGTGTAGTCGCTACCTTGAGCGAGGACATCATCGATCTCAAAGGAGCAAGACACCCACTCTTGGATCAGGAGAAAGTCGTCAAAAACCACTATGAAATGAAACCACCCGTGCGCCTGTTACTCATTACCGGACCTAATACTGGAGGAAAGACCGTCGGTCTTAAGACTATCGGCTCAGCGGTCTATATGACCCACTGTGGTATCCCGGTGCTCTGTGATGAGGCGGTCGTGCCATTCGTTGAGGAAATATTCGTCGATATTGGTGACCAACAATCGATTCAACAAAGCT
This sequence comes from Erysipelothrix sp., assembly GCA_012512495.1. Lineage (GTDB taxonomy): Bacteria > Bacillota_I > Bacilli_A > Erysipelotrichales > Erysipelotrichaceae > JAAZEC01. The sequence continues at coordinate 892 of JAAZEC010000037.1, read as the reverse complement.
TGTCGACCTTTTCGGCGCATATCTATTCCCTGAAGAGAATCGTCGACCAGGCTCATAAGAAATCGTTAGTCCTCTTGGATGAGTTAGGCGTAGGCACCGATCCTCTCGAAGGTGAGAGTCTTGCTCAAGCGATCTTAGAAAGACTGTTAGAGAACGGTTCACTCAGTGTCGCGACGACCCACTACAATCGATTGAAGTTACTAGCGAAGTCCTATCCGGAGATCATGAATGCTTCGGTAGAGTTTAATGTCGAGAATTTACAGCCGACCTACAAGTTTATTCAGGGTGTGGCCGGTCAATCATATGCATTGGATATTGCCAGTAAGCTGGAATTAGAGCCTGAAGTCATTGAAAGGGCTCAGGCTATTAAGGAAACATCACTTTCTGAACAGGAGACGTTGATTGAAACCCTTGAGAAGCAGATCCTGAATCAGAATCAATTGAATGAAGAATTGGCAGCTCAGAAACAAGAAGTGAAAGAGTTGAAGACAAACCTTGTGAAACAACAGGAAGCTTTTGAGAAAGACAAAGAACAACTTTTGGAGTCTTTCAGGCAGAAACAACAGGTTGAACTCAATCAGGTGCTTAAACAGGCACGTGAGCATCTTGAAACAATCAAAGAGGCTCAGAAGAGCCACGATGTGCTTGATGAAATTCAGGCGATTACCAAGCTGGAACCAACCTTAGAAAAAGTAGAAATTATTAGTGAGAAGGAATTTGTGGTCGGTGATACCGTGAGGATTGCGGGGACCAACCAAATTGGACTGATCACGGAGATTAACAAGCAACAAGTTAGCTTGGATGTACGTGGCATGAGGATGCAGGCGAAGCTTAATCAGCTTCAGCACCATCAGGCTGAGAAGAAACAGAAGAAGAAAGCGGTCCGTTCAAG
>JAAZEC010000036.1 GCA_012512495.1 Erysipelothrix sp. | reverse complement strand
ACTGGCCTGCGCCACCGGATTGCTTCTTATGCTTACCTTCCCCTTGTACCTTGGAACGGATGGTCTCACGATAAGGGACCGTAGGTTCAGTCGTATTGACTTCAACTTTATACTTACTAAATAGTTTTGAGAAAATCACATCAAGATGCTGGTCTCCCAAGCCATACACAATCAACTCATTAGTTTCGTTGTTATTCTCAAGTCGGGCCGTATGGTCTTCTTCCAAGATCTTGCTAAGGGAAGTGGACAGCTTATCTTCGTCGTTCTTTGACTTAGGCCAGATGGCCTGCGCCAACATTGGTTCTGGGAACATAATCGGTTCATAGATCACTGGTTTCGCTTTCGTAGCCAACGTGTCATTGGTATGCGTATTTTGGAGCTTAACCACCGCACCAATGTCTCCCGTAAACAGTTTACCCACCGCGATTTGGTTCTTACCACGAATCGAGAACACTTGAGACAACTTCTCTACTTCATTGTTTTGGACATTGTAGACTTCTTTATCTGTGCTGAGTACTCCAGACATGACCTTCAAATAGGAGATACGACCAACAAATGGGTCCACGATAGTTTTGAAAACAAATCCCGAGAAGGCTTCATTTTCATTGGTCTGAAGGACAACTTCCTTACCCGAAGGATCCTTAGCAGTGACCGTGCCAATTTCTTCATAGGAAGGGAAGAATTCAGTAATTAAATCAAGGAGGCGTTCGATACCTGTTTGGTTGATCGCACTGCCACAATAAACCGGACGAATTTCACCCGATCTGACACCCAGGCAAACACCCTTTGCGATTTCCTCTTCTGTTAGTACCATATCTTCGAAGTATGATTCCATCAGGGACTCATCCGTCAAGGCTACAGTTTCACAGATCTGATCGTAATAGGAATCGACCAACTCGACCATGTCTTCAGGGACTGGTTGGGCTTCTGAATGATTATCATAATACCAAGCTTTTTTACGAAGGACATTCACCGATCCGATGACATTACCATCCTTAATGATAGGTGTCTCGAAGGCGAAAATGGACTTGCCATACTTGGCTCTTAATTCGTCATAGACTTTATTGAAATCAGCGTTCTCATCATCCATTTTGTTAATAAAGAAAATGGTAGGTAGGTTTCTTTCACTAACGAGATCAATGGCACGTTCCGTTCCCGTTTCAATGCCATCTTTCGCAGAGACCACAATCAGCGCATTGTCGGCAACCCTAAGGGCGGCTGCGGTCTCACCATAATAGTCAAAGTATCCTGGTGTATCGATGAAGTTGATTTTCTTATCTTTCCATTCAACTGGAGCGAGTGATAGATAGACCGACTGACCGCGTTTGATTTCTTCATTATCAAAATCCATGGCGGTATTGCCAGCGGTCGTGGTACCCATCCGGTCAATTACTTTATTGAAATATAGAATTGATTCAACAATACTGGACTTGCCAACACCAGAATGACCCAGTAAGGCAATGTTTCTTACGTCTTTAGCTAGATAGTCTTTCATGGTATCCTCCTACTTTAGTATTGGTTTCAGTTCAGTCAAGTTATGTTCTCGAACATAATGAACGGCTTTGTTGCCCTCATGATCAAGAAGTTCCTTATCTGCACCGTTTTCCAATAGATAGTTTACAAGTTGGGTATACCCTGAGTAACTGGCACGCATGAGTGCTGTCGTTCCACGCTCATCTTTGGCGTTCACGTCAGCTCCTGCACTGATTAATGATTTAACAATATCAAATTTGAAAGCAATGCTGGCTTCCATCAAGGCGCTACGTCCCATGTTATCTTGAGCATTGACATCAACACTTTTTTCAATTAAGTATTCAACGACATTCCACTGACCTAGGAATGCTGCACGCATGAGGGAGGTGCGACCATTTTTATCCTGATGATTAATATCACTGCCATGATCGACCAGCATCTTGACGATTTCTAGCTCACCCTTCTTCGCGGCTCCCATTAGAGCAGTTTTATGATTAAAGTCTTCCAAGTGAACATCCGCACCGTTCTCTAATAAAAACGAAACGATTTCTTGATAACCGCGCTTCGCACTGCGCATCAGAGCAGTCCTTTCGTCACCAAAGCGAACATTGACGTCGCCACCTTGTTGTACCATCGCTTTGATGGTATCAAGATCTCCGGTCGCACTAGCATCCCAAAGCTTTTTATTTGTTTGATCCATAATGATTCCTCCATTCTCCAAACAAATCTATAAAAAAAGGCAGACAGGATACGTCCACCTTAAAATAGCATCAATTGTTCAAGACCATGGAAAAGATTTTTAAAAACCTCATGTGTAACACGCTGAAGCTGAATTCCAATTATCATTTTCCATCACCTCTTGTAAACTAATTGTAACCGATTTCAATTATAATTCAAGTCTAAAGTCTCCAATTGTTAAGATTTATGATGAAAATATTTACAATTAGTTAACAGGCTCTCAATTGGTGTACAATATCGCTATGAGGTGAAAATTATGACATTCAAAGACTATCCATACAATCGTCCAGAGTTAGAAGATTTCAAAAAAGACGCTCAAGAAATATTCAATCAAATGGACGATGCACAAACCAAGGAAGCACTCCTTTCCGCCATCAAGACCTACATCGAAGAAATCAAACAACTTCTAACGATGCAGACGCTGGCTCAAATCAGGAACTCCATCGATACCCGCGATGAATTCTATGACGCTGAAATAGCCTATTGGGATGAGAACGGTCCCTTCGTCGAAGAGGTCAACAACGTCTACTATCAGAAACTGATGGCCCATCCCCTACTCGACTCCATCAAGGACGAGTTCCCTACGACCTATTTCCAGCTAATCGAAAACACTTTACGCGTCTTCGACCCTAAGATCATCAAAGATCTTCAAGCCGAAAACAAGCTCACGACCGAATACACGAAACTGATCGCATCTGCCCAAATCGAATTCGACGACAAGACCCTAACACTCGCCCAAATGAGGCCTTACAACGAACACAAAGACAGGAACATCCGTCAGAGTGCCTCCAATAAGGTATGGGCTTGGTTCGAGGAACATGAAAATGAGT
>JAAZEC010000235.1 GCA_012512495.1 Erysipelothrix sp. | reverse complement strand
TATGGTAGATTAATCACAACAGAGGTGATATAAATGATAAAACAACTAACAATTAGAAATCTCTACAATTACGAACAAGAGATAACACTGGACATGACGCCAAGTAAAGAAATGAGATCATTTTACAAGAACGATCAAGCTGTTGTTTTATATTTTGCATTGAGTGATGTATCAAGTGATTTGCTGAGTGCGGTGAGAGAGTCGATTGATTATATACTATCAGGTGGTAACACTGAGTCCAGCTCAAATAATGATACATCATTGTTTGAATTGCTTGTTGATAATGAGGGAAATGAGATAAGGTATGGCTTTGAAATTGATAGCGACGATGGTGTTGTAGTTGATGAGTGGATACTCAGCAAAAGCAAACACTCCCGCAAAGAGATGATGCTGTTTCAACGGTGCGAACAAACCGTAAATGAAAAGCATTTTGATGCACCTGAAAGAAAAATAATTTCAGAGGTTGAATCTAACTCTCTAGTGCTAACTGAGTTCTTAAACGCGGATGTCCAGAACAGAATAGTTTCAGAATTGATCGATTCAATAAAACGCGTTGTATTCATTTCTCAATCTAGTGAAACTGACAGTAGTACTATAGCCAAATCAATTAGGTTAATAAACGAAAACGATATGAAGAAAAATACCCTTGAGTCTTTTATCTCGAATGTTGATCTAAGAGTTAATGAGCTAAACAAGCAAGAAGACGCTAGTCAATCATCACTCCAATTAGAGACAGTACAAGATTATTCTGTGGAGTTCGTTGATAACAATGATAGGTCATATAAATTTGAAGAGTTACCAACAGGAACAAAACGACTTGTAATGATCGTTACGACTATTTTATCTAAGCTCAACAAAGACTACACATTCTTTATTGACGAAATAGAAGGTGGCTTACAACCAGATCAAGTTGAACTCCTTCTAAGCTTCTTTGAACTAATCACAACAATGTCACCCAATAATCAGTTCATTATTACCACTAACAGAGATGTGCAATATCTCAGTAATCAAAGTCACTCAAAGAGTTATAGGCTAGATGCCTTTGATACCAACCTGATGCAAGACCATGATTTTGATTTGATGAAGTTGTTTGAAGCTTTAAGTGAAGAACGTGATGATGCACATTTGGTTCAAGTCAAAAAAAAGAAAAAGCAATGGTTGAACTAGATTAACATTATTAGAATGTTCAGACTATAGGTTCAGGAAAGTGTTGAAATGATATGAAATTTGTGATATCTTAAACGTGCATGGGGTGGTAATTGTTCTAAATTATAACCATTTAGCAACAAGCTAGACCTAGTCTTACTCTTTTTCGAGTACGATTAGGTCTTTTTTATTTGGAGGAGGTGCGTATGGTCATAAGCAAAATCTTGAACAACAACTTTGTCATTGTTCAAGAAGACAAAGAAATGGTTGTAATGGGTATTGGTATAGGCTTTAACAGGAAAGTGGGAGACGAAATCAAGGAGTATGAAATAGAGAAAACATTTCATCTCTCCAATTCGGAGTTGAACAATAAACTCTACGATATCCTGGTCGATGTTCCCTTGAATGTCTTCAATCTGTCGGAGTGCATCATCGCTAATATTCGACTTGAACTAGGTAAAAAGGTGAATGAGATTATCTATATCACATTAACCGACCATATCAATTCAGCGGTGCAGCGATACCATGAGGGAATCTCTTTGCCCAACAACTTGCTTCTAGAAATACAGAAATTTTATCCTCAGGAATACAACTTAGGGGTTGAGGCAGTGAAACAAATCAATCAGGTTCTTGATGTTTCATTGACCGAAGCTGAGGCTGGTTTCATCGCAATGCATATCGTCAACTCAACAATCAACGATGACGACAACATCATTGCCATGAGAATAACAGAACTGATCAAAGAAGTTCTATCAATCGTGAGGCGATTCTTCAACGTTGATTTCGATAATCAATCGGTTTATTACTACCGGTTCGTCACCCATTTGAAGTTCTTCGGACAGCGACTATTCTCTGATGACTTAGCAAGCAGTTCTGAGGACTTAACCGATTTAATACCCATGCTGGTTTTGAAATACGAGAAATCCTATGAATGCAGTAAGATCATTTCCGACTTTCTCAAGAGCGCCTACAAGACAACAATAAGCGCAGAGGAAATGATGTACCTGACCATTCATATTCAACGGATGGTAAATGAATACCACCAGAAAGAGAGAAACGATGAGTAAATTTACAAAACTCGCTGAAGACATCATTAAAAATGTCGGAGGCAAGGAAAACATTGTCCACCTGACCCACTGTATGACCCGCTTGAGATTCGATCTAAAAGATCTCAACGCCGCCGACGAAGAAGCACTCAAAGCAAACCCACAAGTCATTAGTACAGCTCACGCTGCTGGAAAGCTCCAAGTCATTATTGGCAACTCGGTAGCTGACGTCCACGATGAAATAGTAGGGCAGCTTGGTGTGTCTAAACAACCGGCAAGCTCAGGCAATTCAAAAGACGGAATCATCACCAGACTTACCAATGTCATTACCAAAACCATTACACCAACCTTAGGTGTTCTCGTAGCGGCAGGTCTAATCAAAGGATTGTTAGCACTTCTATCAGCCTTTAAATTAATCTCCGCCGATTCAGGTACTTACGTCATTCTAAACGCACTCGGTGATACCCTGTTCTATTTCTTCCCGATTATTCTAGGTTACACCAGTGCTGAAGCATTCGGAGTAAATAAGTTCGTAGGAATGGTCCTAGGAGGCGCACTCATTTATCCAGGTGTCATGGACAGCATGGTCACAGGAGATGTCATAGTCAGTCTCTTCTCAGGAACTGCCTTCCAAATGGAAGCATTCAAAACCTTTGCTGGTATTCCAGTCATTTTCCCAGGAGCAGGTTACGCTTCCACAGTCATCCCCATTATTATGGTCACTTATTTTGCTTCGTTAGTTGAGAAGGGACTCAAAAAAGTCATCCCTGATATTGTTGGCTTTGCCTTCGTTCCATTCTTAACGCTGCTGATCTGTTCACCCGTGGCCTTCATTGTTATTGGGCCAATTGCCAACTTCGCATCCAGCATTATCGGCTGGCTCACCGCAAGCTTATTAGCAATCTCCCCAGTCCTCGCAGCAATTGTCGTTGCCATGATTTATCAACCATTGGTTATCTTTGGTTTACACTGGCCACTTATCACGATTGCTATTACCAACTTCACAACACTAGGCTATGACTTCCTATGGCCAATGATGTTCACAGCTTCCTTTGCTCAAACAGCTGTCGTTATGGCTGTAGGTATGAGAACTAAAAACAAAGATACCAAGGCTATGACTGTACCCGCTATTATCTCAGGTTTAATGTGCATCATTGAACCAGCTATTTATGGCTTCTCACTTCCTGACAAGAAACGCTTCCTCTTTAGTTGTATCGGTGGCGCAGCAGGTGGAGTAATCATTACCATTTTAAACGCTGTTCAATACAGCTTAGGAATTGGTCTATTAGGCTTCTCAGGATTTATCAGCCCCGATGGCAACGTGAGGAACGTTATCATTGCTGCTATCGGAACCGTAGTAACCATGGTCATTTCTTTTGCTCTAACTTACTTCACTTTCAGTGAACCAGCAACATCTGAAGACACATCATCAGAAACAATCAAACTTGCTATTAACACACCAGTCATTGGCAATCAAATTAATATTTCGGAAGTAAACGACAAAACATTCAGCAATGAAGTACTAGGTAAAAGTATCGCTATCAAACCAACCGAAGGGAAAGTAGTCGCTCCATTCAATGGTACGATCGTCTCCTTGTTCCCAACAGGACACGCGATAGGTTTAAGAAGTGAAGACGGTGATGAACTGATGATTCACGTCGGTATCGATACAGTCAATCTCAAGGGTGAATATTTCACCAAACACAAAGTCCAAGGCGACACAATCAAGAAGGGTGAAGTCATTATCGAGTTTGATATTGAAGCCATTGAAAACAAAGGATATGACACCACCACAATTGTGACTCTATTAAACGGAGAGAGATACCAATCCATTACCAAGCTCGCTGCACCAGTACTAGTGACTGATGCTACCATCTTTGAGTTATCATAAGATGTTTGGAATCGACCCCAAAAGGATCCGTGGTCTAATTCAAGGCTGTGCACTCGGTGATGCCTTCGGCATGCCTACCGAGATGCTCAGCCAAGAGTTCATAAGAGAAAACATTGGAGACATTACAGAGCTAAAAGCTTCATTTGATTTCAGTGTTATTTCCAAGAACAGACCAGCAGGCTCAATCACCGACGATACCATGAACACCCTCATGATGATGGAAATGATCAAGGAGTCCAATGGCGTCGTGAATGTGAACCTGTATCTCGATAAACTGATGGAATGGAGTGTCAACTCACCCATTGCTGAATTCGTAACCGGACCAAGCACACACAGAGCACTGGAAGCTATCAAAAGCGGTGTCTCTCTAGAAGAAACAGGCAAGATGGGAACAACCAATGGTGCTGCTATGAAGATCGCACCCTTAGGTATTGTCTGTGACTATCAAGACTTGCCCACTCTAGTAGAGACAGTCGCTGATATCTGTAAACCCACGCACAACACTTCCATCGCTATTCAGGGAGCTTCCGTTATCGCTGCTATAGCGAGCTACATCCTCCGTGAAGGAAGCGACTGGGAAGAAATCTGGCAGATTGCTTCAAAGACGGCCAACCTAGCAAGCAAGTATGGTAACCAGCTACCAACGGCCTCAATCGAGCATCGAATGAAGCTCGCTAAAGAAATCGTTGATACCAGTCCTGTTGAGGTAGCTATGCAACGTTTGTATCTGGAGGTAGGAACAGGACTAGAAACGATTGAACTGGTCCCCAGTGCCCTAGCTATCGCCTACCTGAGT
>JAAZEC010000234.1 GCA_012512495.1 Erysipelothrix sp. | reverse complement strand
TCTACCCCTCACTAATATCTAAGGGTAATTTCTCCAAGGCTTATTCTATCTCTTCCATGATCTACCCTATCGCTGCTCTAATGACGCCCGTTGCTGCCTTTGTCCATCAGTCGATTGGACTGGAAATCCTGTTCATCTTTAATGCGTTATGCTTCTTCGTAGCAGCTGTGTTTGAAACAAAGATCGATGCGAATGAGGTACACCTTCAGAATGAATCTCAGAAGTATCAAATGAAGGATTTCAAGAAAGAATACTCACAGGGTTTCAAATACCTACTCGCTCAAAAGGGCCTTCTGTTTATTACCCTGTATTTCTTCTGTAACTCACTCTTCCAATTTTCTGTTTCACAGACGTTGGAAATGCCATACTTCAAGAATGTACCTTCCCTTGGCTATCAACGCTATACCTTTATCTCTTTCGCGAATGTTCTAGGAAGATTCATTGGTGGTTTCCTCCATTATCGGTTTGCTTTGCCAACTAAATGGAAGTTTAATATTGCTATGACTGTCTATGTCGTTATTAGTATTTTGCACGGAGTCTACCTGTATACACCTTTCCAAGTGATGTTACTAATGAACTTTGTGATTGGGATTCTGGCAGTGACCAGCTTCAACATCCGGATCTCTTCGACCCAGGCTCATGTTCTTAATTCCATGCGTGGACGCTTCAATGGCGTGTTCCAGACCATTACCACCACTGGCTTGATTATTGGTCAAGTCCTATGGGGGGCTTTAGGTGAAGTGTACGATTCCCGTATGATTATTATGGTAATGAATGGAGTCACGCTGTTATTGACTTTCGTTGTAATTTATCGCAATCGTTCCCATGTTAAGCCGATTTACAATCAACGCCTCTAATTGCATGCCACCCGTTTATAGCTTATAATTAATTCAGTTTTACAGTAGGAGTGTTACTATGACAAATAAACCTTATTACATCACGACTGCCATTGCTTATACCTCTGGCAAACCCCATATTGGAAACATCTACGAGATTGTTCTTGCGGATTCGATTGCGCGCTATAAGAGAGAACAGGGCTATGATGTCCGTTTTCAAACCGGAACTGACGAACATGGTCAGAAGATCGCTCAGAAGGCTAGCGAAGCTAATGTTAGCCCTCAGGAGTTTGTCGATGGGGTCTCTACAACTATTCGTAATCTTTTTGATCACATGAATATTTCTTATGACCATTTCATTCGTACTACTGAAGACTATCATAAAGAACAAGTCGCGAAGGCCTTCAAGAAGTTTGTCGACCAGGGCGATATTGAAAAGGCACAATACGAAGGCTGGTACTGTATCAGCTGTGAGTCGTTCTATCCTGAGAGTCAAATCGAGAATGGTCATTGCTTAGTCTGTGGTGGTCCGGTACACAAGGAAAAAGAGGAATCCTATTTCTTTAAACTTTCTAAATATCAGCAACAGCTTGAACAGCACATCCTTGATAATCCCGATTTCATTCGTCCTCAATCCCGTAAGAACGAAATGATTAACAATTTCATTAAGCCTGGTCTAACGGATCTTGCGATTTCGAGAACCACCTTCGATTGGGGTATCCAAACGTTCGATGATAAACACGTAGTCTATGTTTGGCTCGATGCCTTAATGAACTATATTACCGGACTTGGTTATGATGTTGATGGCAATAATGGTGAGTTGTTCGAGAAATACTGGCCGGCTGACCTACACCTGATTGGTAAGGACATTGTCCGTTTCCACTCCATCTACTGGCCGATTTTCTTGATGGCCTTGGACCTACCTTTGCCTAAACAGATTTTTGGTCACCCTTGGTTACTTGTCGGTGATAACAAGATGGGCAAATCAAAGGGTAACGTCATTTATGTTGATGATTTGACGAAGGTCTTTGGGGTTGATGCCATCCGCTACATCATGTTACATGAGATGCCATTCGAGAGAGATGGTAACATTACTTATGAAATGATCATTGAGAGGATCAATACCGATTTAGCGAATGTTTTAGGTAACTTGGTTAATCGTTCCTTGTCCATGGTCAACAAATATTTTGGTGGCACCATTACTAATAGGCACGTAAGTGACACGATAGATGAAAGCCTAATCTCTACCGTTAGTAACCTGTCAAAGGCTGTTTCAAATAAAATGGAAGACCTCCATGTCGCTGACGCGATTAGTGAAATCATGGAAGTCCTTCGCCGCAGTAACAAATACATCGATGAGACACTCCCTTGGAACCTCGCTAAGGACGAAGCCAATCGAGATCG
>JAAZEC010000233.1 GCA_012512495.1 Erysipelothrix sp. | reverse complement strand
CTTCATTCATATACTGTTCCCTTGTCTCTTGGGAGATAGTCGCAAGCGCGTCATTAATTTGTTGGGCTAGCTCAGTGCTCTCTAGCTTCACGGCGATAGAGACTTCGGTCGTAGTCTCCTCTGTTTGGGTAAATCCTTGTCCTTGTGTAAACTCGACAAAGGTCAATTCCGGATTAGCCTCAACGATGGCTAGGGCGGTAGGTTTCTCGGCAGGAGCACCATCAGCTGCTCCGCTTATCAAGGCATGTACAATCAATGGATAGGAACCAAGGGGTGTTAGGTGGTTTACACCCTCAATTTGGTCAATGATAACATCGTAGGCGGTATTGGTTTGTCCGATCAGGGAGGCACTACTGAAGTCCTGAATCGAAGTTGCACCAGCATACACTGAGGTGTTCTTGACGAGGATGACATAATCACTCACATAGTAAGGTTGTGTAAAGAGCACCTCTAAAGAACGCTCAGGGGTATTGGACATACCGGCGATAATGGCATCGATCTCATTGGATTGCAGGGCAGGAATGAGTCCTTCCCAGTTGATCTGTTTGATGACCAGTGTCTTATCCATCTGAGTGGCTATATCGCTGGCAATACGGACATCGTAGCCATCACAATAAGCGCCAGCACCTTCGACGTAGACGCTGGTCTCGCTCTCTTCTGGTTGCATCCAATTGAAGGGGGCATAGTTGCACTCGAGTCCGACGACGAACTCGTCCTCATTATTCGTTTGAGTGGTACAGCCAGTCATTAGCAATACGAGTATGATTGCTAGTAGTATTTTTTTCATAGTTCTTCATCCTTTCAAAACAAAAGAATCGCTACTAAACGATTCCTGTTTTGAAAATGTGTTTAGCGCCTCTTCCTTGTGGGAAGGAGTGATATAGGTATTTCCCATATCCCCACGCAACATCATGCCTGTTGTTACGTTCGGCGGTGGTTGCCTTTCATTAGTGTCATCGCTTGCCAGCTCAACTAACTACTCTTCTGCACCGCATCCTCTATTCTTTTGTCTTGTATAGTATAGGAAAAAGAAAGTTGAATGTCAAATGATTTCGCTTCAATTATTTTAATAATTGATGGTTAAGTATCGCAATAGACGTTGATTTTAGGTACAATAGATTAGCAAAAGGGGGGGAACTTATGGACGGAATACTATTAATTGATAAACCACCAAGCCTTACCTCTCACGGGGTGGTCAAGCACATCCGCCAGCTCACCAAATTAAAGGTTGGCCACAGTGGCACTCTCGATCCTGGGGCTACTGGTGTGCTCATTATTATGCTGGGCAATGCGACGAAATTATCCCCCTTCCTTAATCTTGAAACAAAGACCTATGTTGCTACGTGCACGCTGGGACAGAAGACGGATACCGGCGATATCTGGGGTGAAGTCATTGAAGAGAAAGAGCAGTGTGAACTCAATAAAGAGCTTCTGGAAGAGGTCTTAGCGGGCTTTTTGGGCAAGAGTAAACAACAGACGCCAATGGTCTCTGCGGTCAAAGTCAAAGGCAAGAAGCTTTACGAGTATCATCGACAAAATGAAGTGATTGAGACCCCTGAAAGGGACATTGAAGTCTTTGACATCGAATTACTGTCGATGGAAGAACATCAGTTCACTTTCAAGGCTGTCGTTTCCTCAGGGACCTATATCCGTACGCTCTGTGAGGACATCGCGCAGAAATTAGGCACGGTCGGTACCATGAGCGCTCTGAGAAGAAACAGAATCGGTCATTACGACATCAGTCAGTGTGTGGAGCTAAACGATTTGACCTTTATGAACTGGCAGAAGTTTCTAATCAGTAAGAAAGATGCCCTGAAAGAGTATCCTATGATTGAGGTAGACAGTCCGCTGCCTATCTATCATGGCAAGCCGATGACTCTGAATTCGACAGCTGAACGGGTCGTCATGACGTACCAAAACGAAGTGCTGGCCATCTACGATCGGGTAGGCGATAGCAACGAATATAAAAGCAAACGAGGTTTATGGTAATGGAAGTAGTTAGGTTATCCCTGGAGGATGCGGTTGAAAGAAAAGAAGCGCTAGCCCTCTGTATTGG
>JAAZEC010000232.1 GCA_012512495.1 Erysipelothrix sp. | reverse complement strand
GACGGTCTTCCTTACTAAAGAAGGTGCTTCACTAGATTTAGGAGCTGTGGCCAAGGGTTGGGTTACTGAGCAGGTTGCCCTTGATTTAGAAGAAGCCGGACTTACCCATGGTGCTTTAAATGCCGGTGGTAATGTCAGGACCATTAATAACAAACCTGATGGACCTTGGCGTATTGGCGTTGCTAGGCCTTCAACTTTGAATTCTTCGTCGGTTGATACGATTACCTTGGATGGATCCATCTCGATGGTAACTTCGGGTGATTACCAGCGTTACTACACGGATGCGGATGGCAATATGCTTCACCATCTGATTGATCCCGTGACACTGATGCCTGCCAACCATTTCAGAAGTGTGACGATTGTGACCCCTGATTCTGGAGTAGCAGACTTATTTTCGACCATTTTCTTTCTTCATGATTATGAATCTGGTTTAGAACTGCTTGATCGCTACAATGCCGATCATCCCGATAGCCCAATTGGAGTCATCTGGGTGATTGATGGGGACGCACAGGCACCTTCGGCTGATTTCAAATTAATTGAGGATGGCGAGTTCCAGATTGCTGTTAGCGAGAACATCCAGGAATTTTCTAGAGTATTTTCCGAGTAATATAAACAAGTAAAAGGTGCGATTCAAATTTGAATCACACCTTTTTTATGAACATTGATTAACTTTCTTTTCCTAGTAGCTTAAACATGTTGCGCTTGTAGACTTCTACTCCAGGTTGATCGAATGGGTTCACATCGAGCATGTAAGCACTCAAGGCTAATACCTTAAAGAAATAATAGACCAGGTAGCCAAAGCCATAGGCTGAGGTGTCCTCGAGTTCAATCAGGATATTGGGTACTTTCCCTTCTTCGACGTGTGCTTGAAGTGTTCCCTTGAAGGCTTGCTCATTAACCCAATGGAGTGACTTACCTACGAGGTAATCCATCTCATCGATGTTACTGCTGGCTTCTGGGAAATTCATATCTTCAATCGGATTCTTCACCGTGATGACCGTTTCAAAAAGACACTTGGTTCCCTCTTGAACAAATTGGCCCATCGAGTGCAGGTCGGTGGAATTATTCACGGAAGCGGGTAATAATCCTTTTCCTTCTTTGCCTTCGGATTCGCCATAGAGTTGTTTCAACCATTCAGCGATATAGACAAGGTGTGGTTCATAGGTCACAAACATTTCGACGTTCTTGCCCGTCTTCTCGAGCACCCGGCGCATGACGCCATACTGGTAGGCACTGTTCGTGTTCAGATCATCGGTACTGAGATCTTGTTGTGCTTGTTTTAAGCCTCTCATGACTTCGTCAATATCAATGCCGGCGGCTGCCATCGGTAACAAACCAACGGGAGTGATCACTGAGAAGCGTCCACCGATTGAATCAGGAATAATGAAACTCTCGTAATGTTTCTCATTGACTAGTGGTCTCAATAGACCTCTTTCTTTGTCGGTAGTCACATAGATGCGTTTGATACTTTCCGCTTCCCCGTATTTCTTTTCAATGAATTCCTTGAAGATTCTGAAAGCAAGAGCTGTCTCCGTAGTGCTACCCGATTTGGAAATAACGTTGATGGCGACTTCCTTGTCTTCGATATATTTTAGAATGCGTGTAATAGCGGTTGATGAGAAGGTATTGCCAACATAAATGATTTCTAGTGAATCCTTATCGTATGGACCTTTGATGGCTTCGATTGCTGCTCTGGCTCCGAGATAGGATCCACCAATGCCACAGACTAATAAAACTTCTGCTTGTTCACGGATTCTCTTGCCGGCTTCTTTAACGCGATTAAACTCTTCTTGATCGTAGGTATTTGGCCAATCGACCCAACCTAGAAAATCATTCCCTTTGCCTGTTTTTTCATGAATCATGTGATGGATTCTTGTGACCTCTGCTTGGTAGCTTGAAAGGTCAGTATCCGTTAATGTGTGTGATAAATCCAATTTAATCATTGTTTAATGACTCCTTTACCCATTCTGGTAGTTTTGCTTCTAGGGAAGCGAATCCAATTTTGTTTGGAGGTAGTAGCTGCTTCTTCTGTGTTAAGTTTCTTGAATGTCTACTGCGGTAGTGATAAATTTGCTTAGGTGCACTTTTCAGGGACAACTTGAGCTGTTTTCTATCATGGTCTACTTCAAGTACCTTGACGATAAGGCGTTGACCCACACTCGCAAACTTATTAATATCACTCACAAAACCATTCTTGATTTCAGAGATGTGAATGAGACCGGTCGTTTCAGCGTCAATATGGACAAAGACCCCGTAAGGTAGCACATTGGTGACTATCCCTTCGACGATATCTCCTTTTTCATAATTACTCAGCATTAATTTCACCTCTTGGTACAATTATAGCAAATAGACTCTGGTCTGTCACAAAGAAATCAGATGATTAGCCTTAGTGAACTTTTTCCTTTATAATAATCACGAAGAGGTGAGCGTATGACATTAGAAGAGAAAATTATCTATACCCTAAATAAAATCCGCCCTTATATCCAGGGTGATGGTGGCGATGTTGAGTTCGATCGCATCGAGGATGACGGTATCGTCTATGTCAAACTCCTAGGAGCTTGCGTAGGCTGCGGTTTATCGAATGTTACCATCAAAATGGGCGTCGAATCCATCCTGATGGATGAGATCCCTGAAGTCACTGAAGTAAGACTACAAGAAGTTTAAAGCGAATCAAATCGATTCGCTTTTTTTGTGCATTAGAAAGGGATGCTGATTAGGCATCCCCTTACTCTCTAAATATCTGTATTCTTTAACACTACCGCAGTACCCATGCCACCACCGATGCACAGTGAAGCAAGGCCATACTTCAGGTTACGCTGTTTCATGATATGAATGAGGGTAACAATGATACGGTTACCACTAGCTCCAATCGGGTGTCCAATCGCAATGGCTCCACCATTGACATTGGTCTTAGCTAGTAGTTCATCACGATCGATGTTGTACTCATCGACCAACTCTTTGATAACGCCTAAGCTTTGAGCAGCAAACGCTTCATTAAGTTCTACTGCATCAATCTCTTGAAGAGTTAGGCCCGCATGGTTCAAAGCCTTCTTGATAGCTGTTGTAGGTCCTAAACCCATCACCGCAGGATCAACACCGCTTTGACCAATACCAATGATTTCTACCAATGGTTTAAGGTTGTTCTCATTCGCGAACTCCTCAGAAACAACAAGAGTTGCGCTGGCAGCATCATTAATGCCCGAAGAAGAACCAGCCGTGACTGTGCCCTCTTTTTTGAACGCAGGACGCAAAGTTGAGAGCTTCTCAAGTGTCGTTTTACGATTGATATACTCGTCTTTATTGAAATGGATGGTATCTCTTCTAACTTTGA
This sequence comes from Erysipelothrix sp., assembly GCA_012512495.1. Classification (GTDB taxonomy): domain Bacteria; phylum Bacillota_I; class Bacilli_A; order Erysipelotrichales; family Erysipelotrichaceae; genus JAAZEC01. The sequence continues at coordinate 2,941 of JAAZEC010000232.1, read as the reverse complement.
CATCGATACCGACAATCTCAGCTTCGAAATCGCCACGATCGTCCGCTTCGATGGCTTTACGTTGGGATTCAATTGCAAAAGCATCTTGCTCCTCACGTGTAATACCATATTTTTCCGCTATATTTTCTGCTGTAATACCCATATGGTAACCAGCAAATGCATCGGTTAATCCATCGACTAACATGTGGTCTTTCATTTCTAAGGAACCCATTTTGTTTCCTGAGCGGACCTCAGGACCCACTAGGAATGGTGCCTGTGACATAGACTCTGCTCCACCGGCAATAATCGCATGGTGAAAACCAGATGAGATTTGTAGATAGGAATTTAGTACTGATTTCATTCCTGAACCACAGAGCATATCCACACCATAGGCTGGAATCTCAATTGGAATCCCCGCATTTACGGATGCCTGTCTGGTCATACCTTGTTTAGTTCCAGCACTTAATACATTACCGAATACTACTTCATCTAATTTAGCTGGTTCAATCTTACTCTCTTCAAGAATAGCTTTAATTACATTTTCAGCAAGCACAGAAGCTGGTACATCCTTAAGTGTCCCAAGGAAAGATCCTACCGCTGTACGTTTAGCTGCACTAATAAATACTTTACTCATGACTAGCTCCTTTGTTTTAAATAGAATCCTGAGATCAGTGTTTTCAATTCTTCTGGTTTCTCGAAAATTGTCACGTGACCACAGTTAGGTAATACATAGAATTCGCTGTTATCGATATTATTCGCAATGATACGAGAGAATTTTACAGGTTTCAAGATGTCCTCTTCCCCGACAATCACTTGGGTGGGACACTGAATCTCATGAAGTCTCTTCGTGAAATTTACTTCCTTTAAGAAAGTATCATATAAGGTTTTTTGGCCCTCAAAGTAGGATCGGTCGACCTTCCTCATACTGATGGCACGCTTCTCTAAAAATTCTTGATTCTTTTTTATAAAATCATTTCCATAGATAGAAGGAGCCATGCCCCAGAAGAAGTCATAGGGATCTTCATTGTCACACAGTTTTTTCCATGACTCTAAGAAGGCTCGCATCACCTCGTCAACCTGAGATACACCATCAATCACAGTTAGTGATAACACTTTCTCGGGATGTTCTATGGCACACTTCATCGCTACCTCAGAACCATAGGAGGTGCCAAGCAAATGGAAGGAATCAACCTTCAAGTGTTCGCTCAACTGTAAAAGGTGTGAAATATGCTGATCAAATGTATAGGGACCGGCAGGTTTAGCTGATTTGAGTTGACCCATGAAATCATGAAGTACGACCCTCATATCCAGCTTCTCAAAGCATTCTAGCAAGCCATACCAGGAACTGGTAGAGGCCATGACGCCGTTGAGTAAAAAGACTGTACGACGACTTGTCTCATTTCCATAGACTTCGTAATGCAGATCAATGCCATTTATATTTAAAATACTCATTACTACTCCTAATCTTTAGGGAAAAACAATCCCTCATTATAAATAGTGGCGACATCGGATGCGATGTCATCGAAATCCTCACGCTTTTCAAACATTGTATAACGAAGACCGACGAAGTTCGCGATACCCATGAGCACAAAGGCCACTGTTTCAGGATTCAGCTTCCGCATGACCTCTTCAGATTGTGCCTGCTCAATGTAGTTAATGTAGTGGGACGCGAAATCATTATAATAGTCAACAAACAACTGTTTATCAATATAAAGTGATTCCCAGATGATGTTATAGATGTACTGATTGTCCCTAACAACTTCAAGGAACGCAATCAGACCTTCTCTTTCAATGTCACGGCGATCTGTCAAGTGGGCAATCCGCTTAGAAATAGCCTTACGAATAAACTTAGAATAATCGGATAGCAAATATACATACAAACTCTTCTTATCACTGAAGTAAATATAAAATGTACCCAATCCAATCTGTGCCTCTTTAGTAATGTCTTTAATCGTAGAATTGTGGTAACCTTTTCTATAAAACACACGCTCGGCTGCTGCGCATAAATTATCTAAAGTCTCTTGTCCGCGTTGTGTTTTCGGTAAGTTAACGAGTGGCATAAGCTATCAATCTCCTCGCTCTAGTTTACCATTGTTAACAATGAATCTCAATCATAAAGTAAACTGGGACTTGCTGTTATTGACAAAGCCTAATACAAGGCTTACAAACAAACTTGGCTTCTCATAGAAGACAGCGTGACCACTTTCGGGAATCCGAAGAAGCTGACTATTCTCAATCAAAGCATGTAACTGTTCCTGTTGATAATAGGGTGTCACGAAATCGTACTCACAGCCAACAATCAAGGTTTCACTCTTAATCTTCGACAGCTCATCGACAGCATCATAGCCCACCGAAGAGTTAGTCAAACGAATCATGGAATCAATAAAAGCTTGGTCGCTAAACAGCGGTACCAGAATCTCCTTGCGCTTCTTCATCCACGCTTCGTTCTCGACAAAGAACTTCGGTGAATAAATAAACGGAATAGTTGTCAGATAATAGCTGAGACCATCTCCCGAAGCCGCGTTCCACGCATTGCCAACTTCCTCCAGCCAGTAACTCGTCTTTGCACAGGTGTTAAAGAGCAAGAGCTTCTTAAACTTGTCAGGATAGAGGTAAGCTAGCTGAATCGCAATCTCACCACCATAGGACACCCCAAACAGATTGATCTCTTCTAAGCCTAAATAGTCAATGAACGAAGCAATCATCTCAATTTGAACCTGGTGTGTGAAGCTCTCACCCTCTAGCTTACTGGATTGACCCTGATCCAGGAAATCAACCAGAATCAATTGATTCAAACTGCTCAATGGTTCAACAAATTGTGACCATGATTTGGTCGACATCATGATGCCATTAAGAAGTAATAGTGGTGCACCTTCACCATGGATTTCGTAATAAACATTGTGGTTATTATATTTAAATATCATAATTAACCAACGATCCCATAGCCCTTGGCTTCATTGAG
>JAAZEC010000231.1 GCA_012512495.1 Erysipelothrix sp. | reverse complement strand
TTTTCATGTAACATTAAGTGTTTATCGTTTTATGATAAGTTTATTTAAATTTCATTCAATTTTGACAAAGGGGCTTGATATGATAAAATAGCACTATTAAATAGGAGAGTGAATTATGTCTGATGGAAGTGACCTGCCTCGAAGATGCAATGTGTTTAATGAGGTGTTAGTATGACCCAAATAATTATTATTATTTTTCTAACCCTAGTCAACGGAGTGTTCGCGATGAGTGAAGTCGCGCTGATCTCAGTTAATGAAAACAAAATCAAAGTCAAGGCAGAACAAGGGGATAAGAAGTCGATTGCCTTATCGAATCTTATTTCTGACTCAAACAAATTCCTTAGTACAATACAAATAGGTATAACCCTAGCGGGTTATCTTTCGTCTGCTTTTGCTTCGGATGCTTTTGCGGGTCAGTTGGCCGCGTGGTTCCATGGTTTGATGCCTACGATTTCAATAGGGGTGTTGACGCCGATTGCCATGGTGGTCGTAACGCTGATCCTTTCGTACTTTTCGATTGTCTTAGGGGAAATGGTACCGAAGCGATTGGGCATGCGTGATCCGGAGAAGTTTTCTTATGCCATTAGTGGTTTTATTAGCACGATCTCGGTTATGACGAGACCTTTTGTTCAGTTTCTGTCTTTCTCGACTAACTTGGTGGTTCGCCTATTAGGGATTGACCCCTTTGAGGACGATTCGAATGTGACTGAGGAAGAAATTAGAATGATGACTGATGTGGCCCAGGAAAAGGGTGCGATTCGTGAGAATGAAAAGAACATGATTAATAACATCTTTAATTTCGACAATACACCGGTCTCCGATATTATGACGCACCGGACGGAGGTTGAGGCGGTCGAGATTAATTCCACGTATGAAGAAGTGCTGGACATTGTCTTTGGGGGTCGCTTTTCCCGCTATCCAGTCTATGAGGATTCCATTGACAATATCATTGGTATCATTCACTTGAGAGAATTGTTACATTTCCACCAGACCAAGAAGGCGGAGGATTTCAAGCTGAATGAGATCATGAGGAAGCCTTATTACGTTCCTGATTCTATCTTCGCGGATGAGCTGTTCTTTGATTTACAGACGAAGAACATTCATATCGCGGTCGTGGTCGATGAGCACGGTGGTACGGCCGGGGTTGTCTCGGTGGAGGATCTTCTGGAGGAGATCGTGGGTGACATCTTTGATGAGTATGACGAAAAGGAAGATGATGAGATCCTAGAGATTGCGCGTGATTCCTACATCGTTGATGGGGATGTCCCACTTGATAGGATTGAAGAGATGATTTACTGTGACTTACCACTGAGTGATTATGATACGATTAGTGGCTTCATGATTGGTCTTCTGGGTAGGTTGCCTACGGTGAATGACCACCAGATCTTTGAGTACAATGGGTATCTGTTTGAGATTCTAGAAGCGGATAACAGGGTTGTCTTGAAGGCGGGTATACAAAAACTCTCCGAGGAATCAGAGAGTAAGGATTAAGCTATTAAATATAGAACATCAGGGCTTCGCTTTGGTGTTCTTTTAATTTGGTGGAAAGCTGTGCGAGCGTAAGGCTCTTAGTGGACTCTTCCAAATTAGTTTTTAAGGGTGTGAAGACATGTTTGTCTAGGATGTACTGATAGTCAGGATTGTTGGTAGCGGACTCGGTGGTATCGAATAGGGAGGGCTCAAGAGTGAAAAGACAATCGTAGAGTGTGATCTCACTGGCTTCCCTGGCGAGCTCGTAACCACCGCTACTACCTTTGGTGGAGTTGACGATTTGGCCATTCTTGAGGGCGCTCATGACTTGTTGGAGATAGAGGGGTGAGAGTTCTAGGTCTTTGGAGAGCTGCTGGACGGCTACTTTTTCATGGGTGGTTGCGAGATAGAGACAACAGGCTAAGCCGTAGCGGGTTTTTGATGATAGTTTCATGGATATCCTCCTTATAGGTAATGTCGTTGACATCACTGGTGATGAAACTTATAATTAACATATAAATCATATATGAATTATATGAGAAAAGGAGATAACATGTCAAACATTAAGCAAAGCATTACTGAGTTAGTAGGGAATACACCACTTCTAGAGTTGAAACACTTGGAAGAAACTGAGGGCTTAAGTGCTAAGATTATTGGTAAGTTGGAGTACCTCAACGTTGCTGGTTCGGTCAAGGATCGTATTGCTCTTAACATGATCAGAACGGCGGAACAAGCCGGTGTCTTGAAGCCTGATTCCATTATCGTGGAAGCAACTTCTGGTAACACGGGGATTGGTCTGGCTGCGATTGGGACGGCCTTGGGTTATGAGGTTGTGCTGGTGATGCCAGAGACAATGACACTGGAGCGCCGTAAGTTTTTGAAGGGCTATGGTGCGAAACTAGAGCTAACACCTGGTACTGGTGGTATGAAGGCAGCGATTGCCCGTGCTTTGGAAATGAAAAAAGAGAATGACAAAGTGTTTATTCCGAGCCAATTTGAGAATAACGCGAATGTGATGGTCCACTATGAAACAACGGGTCCTGAGATTTATCGGGACACGGATGGTGCGGTTGATGTGCTGGTTTCGGGAGTTGGTACTGGTGGAACGATTACGGGTGCGGGAAGTTTCCTTAGGGAGAAGAATCCCCAGTTGCACATCGTAGCGGTGGAGCCTAAGAATTCACCGGTTCTCTCAGGTGGTCAACCTGGCACACATAAGATTCAGGGTATTGGGGCAGGTTTTGTTCCGAAGATTCTGGATACTGAAATCTATGATGAAATTATTCAGATAGAGGATACTCAGGCGATTGCGATGGCTAAGAGACTTGGTCAGAGCGAGGGCGTACTGGTGGGGATCTCCTCTGGTGCGGCTGTGGTGGCAGCGGTTGAGGTTGCGAAGCGTCCTGAGTTTGCGGGTAAGAACATTGTGGTGGTCTTGCCTGATAGTGGTGATCGTTACTTGTCGACTGCCATGTTTGAAGATTAACTAAAATTAAAAGAGCCGTAAGGCTCTTTATTTGTTTACTTGGCAACCATTCTCTCGTGTGTATAGGGATAGGTATCAGTAAGGGCACCGACAACAAACCAGCGGTAGTCCGTATCATAGTAGTAACAGGACATGATACTGATGATGTGTTGGCCGTAATGATCGGCTCGGGAATCGTTAATCATGTGGAGCTCGGTCGCTTTGACCTTTATGAGATCAATGACTTCGTACTCGTAGATGGTTTCCTTGTTGGTTAGGCGGATGGTTTGACCCATCTTGGCGTCTAACAGATTATTGAGTAAGACGTCCTTACTGTTGGTGTAGTGGCCAGCGACGGTGTAGTTTCTTTCTCCCATGACTTGGCCAGGCTTCATGGTGGTGACGCCTGCGAGCAGGTTACCATCGGTGAGTGAGTTGAAGAGTGTTAGGTTGATGTTTAGATCGGGTATGACCAGTTGTCCGATGATCTGTTCCCGGTTGTAGTTGGGGCGGTTAATGAGTGTCTTGGTGGCCGAGATGTTGTTGATGGCATCGTAGTTGAAGGTGCCATCGTCAGCGTTGTTGGCTCGGAGGTCATTGGCTTCTAAATCTTCGAGTTCGTTGACTACTTTGAGACTTTGGTTCTTAACGACGAGATTGGTAATGAAGGGCATACTGGCGAAGATGATGCCAAGGGTAATGAGTAGAACCCCTAAGAGGGTTATGAGCCGGTTTCTTTTTTTACGCATGTTGTTTCTTCATTTCGTCGCGGATTTCGCGTAAGAGGATAATTTCTTCGGGGGTAACAGGTTCTTCTTTTTTGACTTCCTGTTTTCGGCGTAATGAGTTGAGTGCTTTAACAATGAGGAAAACGATAAAGCCAATAGCGAGGAAGTTGATGACTTGTTGTATGAAATTGCCGTAGGAGATGGCGATTGTTGAAGCATCATCAGCCCCTTGGACGAGGATCCAGCGACGGTCGCTAAGGTTTAGCCCTCCTAAGATAAATGAGATAAAGGGCATGAAGAGATCGTTGACGATAGAGTTAACGATGGCTGAGAAGGCGGTCCCGATAATGACGCCAATAGCGAGATCTAGGGCGTTGCCTTTATTGATAAAATCCTTAAATTCTTTGATTAGTTTCATGGGTGTGCTCCTTTATGTTGCTATTATACCAAAAAGTCTTGAAGATTGGTATGGGATACTTTCTTTGGAATATTCGCTGAAAATTGTTACATATCTCTTTCTTTGTTTACAGAAAGAAATTTACAGGTTATAATACAGAAGTAAAAAAGGATGGAAATTATGAATCACTTAGAGAATAATGCCTACTTCTGGCAAAAGATTGATACCTTGTTATTTTCATTGACTTATAAAAAAAGCAGAGATCCTCAGAAGGTTCACCCCACGTATTCTAACCTAGTTTATCCTTTGGAATATGGCTACCTGGTGGATGTTGATGAGGGTAATAAATATGTCCATATTGGCGTCTTTAAGGGTAATGACGAGAGTCGTCAGGTCAACTCAGTAGTGATCTGTGCGGATATCTTACAGAAAGAATTGGATGTTAAGCTGTTAATTGGCTGTAACGCTGAGGATGAGAAGGCTGTCTTGGAGTTTCTGAATCAGACAGAGTATCAGAAGACCATCTTAGTTCGTAGGGGATCTGAATTGCCTCTCTGGGCTTCACTCGATTAATGAAAACGGGAATAATCCCGTTTTTTTCATTTATTAATCGATTAGTTGGAAGTGCTTGAGGGCATTAACGATGCCATGTTCATCGACGGAGCCCGTGACATAGCTGGCGGCACTCAAAGCGTCAGGGTGACCATCACCCATCGCAACGGAGCGTCCTGCTTTCTCTAACATGGGAACATCGTTATGGGCATCCCCGAAGGTAATGACTTCGTCCCAGCCGATATTGTATTGCTTGAGGACGTACTCGAGTCCGTCGGCTTTGCCGGCTTGAGGCTTGTAGACCTCATAGGCGTTTCCATAGGCGTAGGTTAGAATACAGTCGTTGAGCTTGGGTGCGAGTGAGAGGATGTCCTCTTCGTTTCCGATCATAAAGGAACCGTAGGGAGCCTCTTTGGGAAGATCTTGGCCTTCTAGGTTCTTAAGGATATGGAGCTTGCTGGGGTCACTGGACAGGTAGCGGGGTGCGAAATACTCGTATTGATGGTAGACATCGATGGAGTGTTCGCTCTTCAGGCCGATGGAGAATCCTAATCGTCTGGCTTCCGAGATCATAAGGTGTGTATCAGCTAGACTGAGTGGGTTCTTATAGACGGCATTCATCTGCTTGTCGACGACTAAATGCCCGTTGACAGTCACGTAGAAATCGGGTTGGATAGTTTGAATGACATCGTCTTGGATGAAGAATGAGCTTCGTCCTGTGGCTACCATAATAATGATGCCCTTGTTTTTCAGTTGTTGAATTGCTGCTTTGACATCCTCTGGGATGTGCTTGGTGCCTCGCTTGATGAGAGTCCCATCGATATCGAAGGCTACTAGTTTTACTTCTTTCATTTTTT
>JAAZEC010000035.1 GCA_012512495.1 Erysipelothrix sp. | reverse complement strand
CTAAAGTCAATTTCACCTCGCTCATCACCTTGATTGATGTGCTTGGTAGTATTGAAGTAAATTCCGAACACGATTTCTATGGTTACAACAATACGCATTTTGTGAAGGGTATGAATACCTTGAATGCTGAACAAGCACTTGAATTCTCCAGGACCCGTAAAGGGGTGGATGGCGGCGATATTACGCGCGGTCTGAACCAACTGGAAGTTATCAAGGGTATTATCAATAAAATGATTCAGCCATCAATCTTGTTGAATATCAATGGCGTTGTCAACAAGGTGGCTAGCAGTGTGGATACGAATTTCGGTAGCAGTAACCTATCGAAGCTCATTTCCAAGCAACTCAATGATGGCAAGAGCTGGAACTTTGAACAAGGCACTATGCTGGGAACACCAGGCTATGATTATACCTTGTCCTATCCAAATCAATCACTCTACATCTACTATCCTGATGTCGATTCAGTTCAGGAAATCCGTCAACAAATCCTTGATACAATCGCCGGAACCGTAGAAGAGTAGGAGGCGCCATGCATATCTTAGTAACCGGTGGGGCCGGCTTTATTGGTTCCCATACCGTGGTTGAACTCTTACAGCAGGACCATCAAGTCACAATTGTTGATGATTTCTCAAACAGTTCACCCAGCGTACTTGACGCGATCAAGGCCATTACCAAGAAGGATTTCCGCTTTCATTTACTCAATGTCTCTCATAGTGAAAAAGTTGATGAGCTGTTCAAAAGCAATCGCTTCGATGCGGTGATTCACTTCGCGGGCTTCAAGGCTGTGGGTGAATCGTCCTCTAAGCCGTTGGCTTATTACTATAACAATGTGACATCTACCATCCTGTTGGCCCAGGCGTGCGTGAAGTATGGTGTTCATAAGTTTATCTTCAGTTCCTCGGCTACAGTTTATGGGGACAATAAAGTGCCATTCAAGGAAGAGATGGAGTTATTACCAACGACTAATCCCTATGGTGAAACCAAGGCGATGAGTGAGCGTATCCTGTTGGATGCCAATCAGGCTCATCCTGAGTTGGCAGTGACACTCTTGAGATATTTCAATCCCGTGGGAGCCCATCCCAGTGGTTTAATTGGTGAAGTGCCCTCGGGTATTCCCAATAACCTGATGCCCTATATTTCCCAGGTGGCTAGTGGTAAGCGCGAGAAGTTGTTCGTGTTTGGAAACGACTATGAGACACCCGATGGGACAGGGGTGCGTGATTACATCCATGTGGTCGATCTGGCGAAGGGTCACGTGGCAGCACTGGATAACCTTGAGAGCGGGGCTCACATCTATAACCTTGGCTCGGGCAAGGGGACCTCGGTGTTAGAGCTAGTATCGTCTTTTGAGAAAGTGAATGGCATTGCGATTCCGTATGAAATTGTGGATCGTCGCCCTGGAGATATTGCCGTTAGTTATGCGGATGCGTCGAAAGCTTTCGATGAACTTCACTGGCAAACTGAACGGAATATTGACGACATGTGTCAGGATACGTGGAATTTTGAGAAGAACTATCAACAGAAATAAGCGTGACAGATTTGACATAGTGATAGTAAATCTATATAATGTGAACGTTAAGAATCATGGAGTGATAGTATGATTTTCAAACGCCAAGATCTGCATCAATTGGCAGGATCTTCTCAAGTCTTTGAGGAACAACTGGAATTTGATTTAACATCTTTGAAGCACAGTGTCTTACGTCAATTGGAGAATGTGGAAGTTAGCGGTCAGTTTAATTATGACGAGCATGACGATCACGTCTATCTCACAATGGTCATAACAGGTGATATGATATTACCTGAATCGCTGACGAATGAAGATGTGAGGGTCCCATTTGAATCCGTGGTGAATGAGACCATCAGTTTCAATAGTGACATTCCCGAAGATGATTCCGACATTTTAGTGGTTAAGAATGATTTTATTGATTTAAATCCATTGATATTGACTCATATCCTCAGTGAAGTACCGCTACGAGTGGTCAAAGAGGGTAGGAAGAGATATCCTAAGGGTGAAGGCTGGGAAGTCTTAAGTGAGGAGGCACACGACTCACAAGATAAAGCGCTGGATCCTCGCTTAGCTAAGCTAAAAGAATTTAAATTTGACAAATAAACGGAGGTGAAGTAAGACATGGCAGTACCAAAGAGACGTACGTCGAAAACGACTAAGGCAAAACGACGCACGCATTACAAATTAGCAAAAACTACTTTAGTTAAAGACAAAAACACAGGTGAATATCACCGTCCGCATCACGCTGTATCAACAGATGGTGAGTTTAGAGCAAAATAGTTTCTCAACACTAGGGTAACTCCTAGTTTTTTTATGATTTAAATGTAAGTTATGGTATTATGTTAATAGCTAAAACAGGAGCAAAAAACCTTTATGAAAAAAGCATCAATATTTGTCATGATAGTGACCGTCTTATCAAAACTACTAGGATTTGTTCGTGAAACAGTACTAGCTGCCGTTTACGGCCCTGGAGCAGTCAGTGATGCTTTTATTTACGCCTTTGGACTGCCAACTAAAATCTTCTCACTCATCGCAGCGGCCTTTGTTACGGGTTTGATTCCGATGTTTACCCGCATTGAAGGGGAGAAGGGCGAAGAGACAGCTAATGCCTTCCTAAACAACGTGGTCCACGTAGTGACGGTACTCTGCTTTCTCATCAGTGGTTTCTTCTTACTGTTTACTGATTTATCCCTGTCACTGTTATTGCCAAGTGCCTCTGCTGAAGCATTACAATACCTAGTGCCATTTACCCGTATCACGGTATTTTCAGTCTTCTTTACCAGTCTGATTCAGATCTTCACTGGCTTCTTACAAATTAGAGACTCGTTCGTGTTCCCAATGCTCATGGGCTTCCCAATGAACATTGTCGTTATTGCGACGATCTATCTTTCTACCATTGTCGGGACCTGGGTATTACCCTATGGAATCTTGATTTCTTATGGTGTACAGGCACTCCTTATTCTTGGCTACGCCAGGCTTAAGGGCTTTCGCTATAAGTTTGTCTTCAATCTGAAGGATCCCGATTTAAAACGCATGTTGGTCATTGCAATACCGTTAATCATTGGGGCATCGGTCGGTGTCTTTGGTGGTTTGGTCAACGAAGGGATTGTCTCCGGAGTTGAAGGTGGTATTTCCTATCTAAACTATTCAAGCCGCGTCGGTGGTCTCATCTCAGGTATTTTTGCCAGCTCCATTATCTCGGTCATGTACCCTGGTATCTCACGGAGCGTTTCGCTACATAAAGTCGAGGAAGCGAAGAAAGAAACAGGGGATTCCCTCATTAGTATCCTGCTGTTTGTGTTGCCAAGCATCGTAGGTATTACGATCTTAGCGGAACCGGTCTTGCGCTTTATTTATGTTCGTTCTGAATTTACCGAAACTCACCTTCAGACACTCGTACCAATTTTTGTTTTCTATACGCTAGCTGTTCTGATTGATTCCATCCGTATGTTAGTGACCAGAGTCTTTTATGCCTATCAGGATACTAAAACACCGATGATCAACAGTATCATTACGATTGTGATTCAAGCGATCTTGGCCGTGGTGCTCTTCCAATTCATGGGTATCATGGGTGTCACGTTGGCGATGAGTATTGCCCATGGTTCAACGTTGATTGCTTTGTTATATCAAATGAAGAAGCTGTTTAAGAGCTTCCCAGTCAGGCATTACCTAATTCAGGCTGGCAAGTTATTGCTTGCTAGTGCATTGATGGGGGTCGTGGTCTTCTTTGCCTACGGAGCCCTTACGAGTTCTGGTAATATTTCTTCCACCGTGGGGCTGTTTGTCAGCATCGCGCTGGGAGCCGTTGTCTACTTAACGATTGTCTTAATGAGCCGCATCGAAACGGTTGATACACTGATTGCTTCGATCCATCGCAGACTTAGGAGGTAGGTTATGACGCTCGCTCAACGATTTCTGAATGCCTATTCCAGGATTGAGAAATACTTCGCTTCACAAAACAAGTCGGGAAAACACTTTTCGTTTCAGAATAGTGTCAATTTTCAAGCGAAGCACAATGAGATCATTCGCCGTTTTCGTGACGATCTGATTGAGTATGGCCAATTAAGGAATGCGATTGTGCATGATCGCGTCAACGAGACGGAGATCATTGCTGAGCCACATGAAGAGGTGGTTATCAAGATTGAGCGGATTGCGAACCTGCTAACGAAGCCCAAGACGGTGAATGACCTTGAGTTCAAGAAGGTCTTGACGTGTCGTAGGGATGATTTGTTTTCGAAAGTCTTACAAAAGATGAATGAGATGGGTTATTCACAGGTACCGGTACTGAATGGTAAGCGGGTCATTAATGTCCTGTCTTCGTCCATGATTGTCCATTACATGTATCAACATATTGAAGCAAATATGATAAACTTAGACGGAATCATCGTCAATGATGTTCTTGAAGACCGAGACGAGCACTACCAGCTGGTCCAGGAAACGACACCGCTCCTAAAGATAATTGAACTGTTTGGCGAGTCTAGCCAAAAAGGACAGGTATTGAGTACCGTGGTGGTCGTTGATAAAGAGTCAGTTCCCGTGGGTATTTTGACACCGAAAGATATCCCGTATTTATTAAATGAAATGATAAATGACTAGGAGAAAACCATGCCCTATTTTGTATTAAAAGATACATCACTTAAGAGATTTCATACCTTTCAATTAGATGTTATGGCCAGTATTGTCGTGATTCCTACTGACAAGAATGGTCTTATTAGTGCGCTTCGTGACTATTCCGGACGACGTATTGTTCTTATTGGCAAAGGTTCCAACATGATATTTTCACAATCTTCCTACGATGAGCATACCGTCTTCATCGTGACGACCATGGTCGACTTGATGGAGCTATCAGACAACTTGATCCATGTGGATGCGGGAACTACGATGAACGCACTAGCGTGGTTTACCTGTGAACATTCCATTGATGGCTATGCCTTCTGTGAAGATATTCCTGGCACCCTTGGTGGAGCACTCATGATGAATGCCGGCCAATGGCGCTACACGATTGGTCAATATGTAAAATGGATTGAAGTCTTTGATTATGATACCCAAGAAGTTAAAATCATTTATCCTGATGAGAAGTTCTTCAGTTATCGCTACTCTCAACTCAATGACATGAATGTCTGTGTCTTGGAAGTTGCGCTCTCTATTCAACCAGGCGAGTACATGGAAATCCTCGACTTGATGTTACAGTATCGCAGGGAACGCTATGTCAAGCAACCGCGTCAATACGCGAATGCCGGCTCGGTGTTCAAGAGACCTAAGGATAAAGAGGGCAATGCCTTGTTTACTTGGAAACTCTTTGATGCCTGTGATTTGCGAGGCTTTCAGATTGGAGACGCTCAGGTTTCTGAGAAACATCCGGGCTTCATTGTCAATAAGGGCAATGCTAAGGTGGCCGATGTTCATATGGTTATTGAAGAGTGTAAGAAACGAGTCAAGGAAACGTTTGATGTTGATTTGGAATTAGAGTGGCGTGTTATTTAAGAGTCATGTGGAGGGTTTATGTTAAGCAAATATAGAAGTTGGATTGTCTTGCTATTTGATGTCATTATTATTGTGATTTCATACTATACCGCACTGTGGTTGCGCCTTGATTTATCTTTTGGTAATCAGGCCTATTTCCAAGTGATCACGTCGATCGTTCCCCTCATCGTGGTAGTTAACCTGGTGGTTTTGAAACTGTTCAAAGTCGATAAGACACTCTGGAAACAACACAGTGTCCCCGAAGCCCTACAAACAGCGGGTGCCATGTTTACTGGCTATTTGGTCGTTGGGATTTCTACGATCTTCATTCTCGATATCACTTTGCCTAGAAGCGTCCATGTCATCAGTTTCTTAATCGGTCTGTTGGCCGTCGAATTTACGCGTTTCCTCTATCGGATTATGCGCTACTATGACACCATGACCTCTAAAAACAATCCCGAAAATAAAAGAACCCTCATTGTCGGTGCCGGCGATGCTGGTGCTCTATTATTGAAAGAAATTATGAACAATCCTAGCTACCAGAATAATGTCATTGGTTTTCTAGATGATGCTACTGACAAGGTCAGCAAGCGGATTGGTGGTTTCCCTATCCTGGGTACCATCTCTCAAAT
>JAAZEC010000230.1 GCA_012512495.1 Erysipelothrix sp. | reverse complement strand
GTACTGAATAGGATCGAAGGTCACGCTGCCATCGGCGGCATTGGTCTTTGTTTGTAGGACATTGCCTTCAGCATCTCTTAGTTGGAAGGTGAATTCGCCAGGTCTTAGGATTCTTCCGCCACCAGATAGGATCTTAGTAACGATTGGTTCCCATTGTCCTGTAGCTTTGTAAGTGTTTGTTATTGTCACTTCTTTTGAAGCATAGGTTCCGACCGCAAAGTGGGTCCAAGTACTTTGCCCCTCATAGGACAAGTTAGAAGAGGCGATACTACCATCTGCGTTGAACGTAACATTTATAGAAATCAAACCGTAACCGTTATCTTCCGGCGGGAAAATATCGTGGCTGATCTCAGGTCCTTCAATCCAGATGATAGGAGTGGTTTGATAATTATTCTTTAAGTCTTTTATCGGTTGATTCGGATTATCTCCTGCAGCCGCAAAAACATTTTGCAGGAAGTCCATTCGTTCGGTCTCCGGTAGATGATTAAGTGTCCAGATGACGAATGGTCCATTCTTAGTTGTTCTAGTAATTACAAAACTAGGATGCCCAATATCCCAGTCTATGCTGGATTGACTTGGATAATAAGAAATAGTATCGATTGAACTATCAATTTCGGTTGGTTCAGACGGTTCGAAACCATTCAAATTGGCTTCACGGATTCCATAATCGATTATATTTCCTTCATCATCGGTATGAGGCAAGTTTTTCCATTCTAATGTCGTATCCGGATAAGTCAGCTGAGCAGTTCGAACTGTTTCTCCAGTGGTTTTGTTATAAACTTCGACTGTAATCGTCGGATTCGTACCCGGCGTGACACCAATCCACTCTTTGGTGAATTTGATCGAAGTAATATTTGCGGTATCTACTGGAAGGAATTCATTTCTTACGGTCAGCCCTTCTTCATACTTCCTGTAGCCCGCAGGAATAAGGTTTGACCCATCCTCATACACTTCTTTTACACTGTACGTGTAGGGATTACCTTGGCTATCGTATTCCGGCATATCTTCCCAAGTAACAGTGAATTCTGCACCAGGTCCGACCGGTACTTGTTTAACTTCGGCTCCTTCGACAGCCGCTTTTTCTTCAGCGATACTCTCACGATATAACTTAAACCATACATCCGGTTTATTGTCCTGTAACTCTCCGACCCATTGTTTCTTTGCGACAACGGATTCGTTTTGAGTCACCTGATTCGTCACAGTAACAGTTGCTTCACGCTCATCAAATGATAAAGTGACCTCTCCACCCTCAGGCGAATAGGTAGTGTTATACCCTGTTGTAATCTCTTCTACTTTATAAGCGCCGTAATGAAGACCCTCAAGGACCTTTTGATCACCAGCCGACAGGTCGAACTCATCTAGGAAATCATTTGGTCCGGTTACTTTAAAGGAAAACTTGAGAGGCTCAGTCGCTAGAGTCCCAACACGAGATTCACTTAATGAAGGCGTATTGATGAACTCTTTTACTACCGTTAATTTTCCTAAAGGGTTTTCTTTGTTAGTTACCAATATCGTACGATCAGAAT
The DNA here is from genome assembly GCA_012512495.1 of Erysipelothrix sp. Taxonomy (GTDB): domain Bacteria; phylum Bacillota_I; class Bacilli_A; order Erysipelotrichales; family Erysipelotrichaceae; genus JAAZEC01. Next base: position 1,753 of record JAAZEC010000230.1, on the reverse strand, counting down.
CACCCTGTTGAACGCTAAAAGTATCGAGCAATTCATCATTGACCGTAATCGTCGTTTCATAGTCTTCGAGTGCACCGCTCGAAACATCAGTCTCTGAAACGGAATAATTTTGCTCATAACGCAGATTGGTTAGAACTTTCCTTCCGTTGGTTCCGACGACAACAACGTAATCTTTATCGTAATCGCCATCTTCGCCGTTATTCACATTGATTGTAAACTCTCTAGAGTCTGGATCGATCTCATTGCCAAGAGAGTCCAATATCTGCTTCTCAACGATCAGAAGGATCGGATCGACTTCCGGTGAAATAAAATGGTGTTCTTGTGACACTCCATTGGCATCGACATATGACAAAACAGTATCGCCGTTCGTCTTATATAAATCACCATTAGGAGTCGCATTCAAGATATCATCATTAATCTCAATCCGATATGTCAACTCGGCATATTTTAAAGAAGAATCGCCTGAGACCGGAGTTCTAACACTACCTTCTAAATCCCAATTGATAGTTTTCGATTCCGTATTGTATTGTGCCGATCCTTGGGTAACACTAATATTTGTAACTTCACCAGCCGGGATTTCAAATCCTAATCCCATCGGATCTTCTACTGTAGCATTATTGATAGCAGCCCCAATAGAACCTGCAATCTCACTCAATATTCTGTTTAAATCACTCGGTGTCGCAGTATACGCTTTACCGGGAGAGGCCATAGAATTTAACACATTAGTGCCTGTTGTTCCAGCCTCTAGCGCAATGGTATAGACCATCGATTGAGCTTTTGCAAATCCGGCTTCAGCAATAGCACCACTTCCGTGGTTATAGTCATAGTACTCCCACGGCCAACCAACTCGTTTATATTGTGTTCTAAAGCTCGTTCCATTCCCAGAGGTTCCTGAGTAATTATAAGCACTCTGTGGGGCTGGCTTTGTCTCATATCTTGTGGGGTTGGTTTGGTACTGTTCCACATAACTATCTGGATCACTTAATTCATAACTATAGGTCGGTTCTCCATCAGAGAGCAAAACAATATTTTTAAAATCAGCTTGAGAAGCCTCGATAAATATCTTAGCTTGTCGCATTCCAGCTTGGGTAAAAGTACCCCCTGAATTGCCATGATTAGCATAAATTGCATCTACCGCATTCAGGAGTGTTTGCTTTTCCGTAGCCCCTTTAAACTCAACTGTATCAAAAATCCTGCTAGCAAATTCGACGATTGCAATTCTATTGGTTGTATTGCCATCGGGAAGTAGAGTATTTATGAACTGTTTCGCCGCCGTTTTAGCTGCAGCCATACGACCGTTCTCGTTCATACTGTTAGATGCATCAAGCACTAAAACAATATCCGATGTCTGAGTTGTATCACGCCCTTCCATCCGAACAATAACATCCCAGGTATTCACCATACCTTCAACCGGCATAGCTACCTTTGAGAAATTCGTGCCGCCTGGAGGAGGCACAAGTTCGTTCAGGGACATCAGTGAAGAAGACACAGACGGCCATACAAAAACAGGCGGATCAATGATAATGGGACCTGGAAGATTACCAGGGTTATCACCGATAAGTTCAACCAACACCTCGTCATCATGGGGTTCACTTGAATTTAGCTCGTCTTCTTCAACCGGTTCTTGCTCAAGCACAGGTGCCTTTTCCTTAGGTTCGGTTTCCTGTACCGGTTCCTCTTCAAGTATAGGTTCCTCAGGAACAACCTCTATGACATCTTCTGGAAATTCTACAAAAGGTGCCTCTTCTATGCC
>JAAZEC010000003.1 GCA_012512495.1 Erysipelothrix sp. | reverse complement strand
TTGAAGAGCTTGGTTTTGTTCCAATAGATATTGGGGCTCTGAGTGAGGGAATGAAGTTGGAACCGGGGAGTGAATTGTTCGGTGCTAACTTGAACAAGGAGCAATTTGTTGAGGTATTAGTTAGACTGTCATAGTATTATTTGGGCAGTTTCGAGTGATCGGAACTGCTTTTATTTTCTATACAGCCATTGACACGCTTTCTCATTTTGTTATAATGAAAGCGGATACAGGGAAATACATATAATTGCTTAAAAAGAGGGAGATGAAGCTGTGATTGATGTTGTTGTCATAGGAGCTGGAATTGTTGGGGCTTCGGTTGCTCGTGAACTCACAAAGTTTGACTTGGATGTGCTCGTTGTTGAGCGCGCTAGTGATGTTTGTGAGGGAGCGACGAAAGCGAATTCTGCAATTGTACACTCCGGTTTCGATGCGAAACCAGGCACATTAAAGGCAAAGTATAATGTGCTAGGAAATAAACTATATGATAAAGTTGAAGAAGAACTAAATATCAAATTGATAAGGAATGGTTCTTTGAATTTATGTTTCGATGATTCAAATCGCAAGGAAGTTATTGATGACTTGTATCAACAAGGAATCGATAATGGCGTGGAAGGTATGAGAATCATTGGTCGTGAAGAAATTGTTGAGATGGAGCCTAACATTCAAGATAATGTAGTAGCTGCTCTCTATTGCCCCACAGCGGGTATTATTGATTCGTTTGAAGTCAACATTGCGTTTGCGGAGAATGCTGCGCACAATGGAGCAAAATTCAAATTTGATACAACAGTAAAGGGTTTTAACAAACTAGAGGATGGGTCTTGGATTGTTAAAACAGATAGAGGTGACATTCAGACACGTGCGGTTGTCAACTGCGCAGGTATCCACTCTGATGAACTGAATAACTTAGTATCCGAAAACAAGTTAAAAATTACAGCTCGCCGTGGCGAGTACTACTTACTGGACAAGAAAGAAAAAGATTTTGTTAGACATACGATTTTCCAACCTCCTACAAAAGCAGGGAAAGGTGTTTTAATTGCGCCTACAGTCAGTGATAACATTATCATTGGACCAAATGCTCATGAGGTTGATAAAGACGATACAACTACCAGCCGTGCAGGACTTGAAGAAGTTGCGTTGAAGGTAGGATTCTCAGTTAAGAATGCTCCTATGCGTTCAACAATTACGACATTCTCAGGCTTACGGGCAACATCAGACAATGGTGACTTCACCATCGGTGAAGCAGCTGATGCGCCACTATTCTTTAACTGTGTCGGAATTGAGTCGCCAGGCCTAACTTCAGCTCCAGCAATTGCTGTTGATTTAGCTGATGAGATAGCTGGCAAGCTAGAGGCTACAGTGAATCCAGATTTCGATCCGATTCGTCCTCGTCCAATTGTCTTTATGGAATTGAATGATGAAGAAAAAGATGAACTAATCAAGAAGGATCCTACTTATGGACATATGGTTTGCCGCTGTGAATTTATCACTGAAGGTGAAATCATTGCTGCCATGAACCGTGAACCGGTCGCCAAGAATCTTGATGGAATCAAGCGCCGTACTCGTGCGGGCTCAGGACGTTGCCAAGCAGGCTTCTGTATGACTCGTCAGATTGAATTACTTCAAAAAGAACACTTGGTCTCACCGTTCTCCATTTCGAAGTTTGGTAAAAAGTCCACACTTCTAGTGTCCAACAACAAAGATGGATTTGGGGAGGCGTAAAGATGGTTAATG
>JAAZEC010000229.1 GCA_012512495.1 Erysipelothrix sp. | reverse complement strand
CAAAGTATTATAGATAGCGGCATCGTGAGTTCATCCGTCGCTAGCTTCAATCCTAACGACTCACAAACGACTTATTTCTCGGGACACAACCCAGGAATCATGTCAGCCTATTATAGAAACCTGCAAGTTGGTTCGATTGTCTCAGTCACAGACAGCCAAGGAAATATAACAGAATATAGAATGATCGAAGTCGTCAAGACTGATACCGGCGGTAAAGCGGTCTTCAGTTCCCTAGGTATCTCAGCTGCCCAGCTGTACTACATGGGATCGGGACAAGAAAGCATCGCCATCCAATATTGTGTCAATGGAAATACCGACATGAGAGTCTGGTATGGAGTAAAGAGATAGTCATACGCTTAGCGTATGACTATTTTTTTTGGCATGATGTGGATCGCCTCATCCTCTAAAGAGTTAACAGCCTCTTGAATTGCTTCAATGAAGCTAGGATGGGGATAAACTAGTTCCTTCAACTTATGAACAGGGAGCTTCTCCCGGATGAAATGAGTCAGTAGTGAAATGAGCTCTCCCGCATTTTCACACATCAGGGAGGCACCCACTAAGCAATGGGTTTCTTTGTCCACAATCAATTTCACAAAGCTACGCTGTTGTTGGTGGATCATAGTGTAGCCATGACCATTCAAAGTATACTTGCCGACTTTATAGCGAGAATCATCATCAACCTGAGTCATTCCGACACTCGCAATCTCTGGGGAAGTATAAACAACTGAAGGTACCGTCGATAAATCGCCATGGATCTCACCCGTGAACATGTGTTCAACCGCAGCAATCGCCTGGGCAGAAGCCAGATGGGCCAGTTGAATCGTGGAACTACAGTCGCCCACCGCATAAATATTAGGAATTGAGGTTTGTAAAGAGTTGTTGACTGTATATCGTCGATCGAATTTGATGGGAATCTGTGACTCCACCTCCGTCGCAACCCTACCAATCGCAGCAATCACCCCATCAGCTTGAATGGTCTGTTGTGAGTCCCGATGGGTAAAGGTTACGGAATTGTTTTCAACGCTAATATCACTCACTTGAGTCAGGACGTTGATTTGGTTTCTCTTGAAAATCATGGTGAGATTCTGTGAGATTTCCTTGTCAAAAGGGCTAAGAATCCGGTTCTCAGCTTCCAAGAGAGTCACTTTAGTCCCCAGATACTGATAGAGGCTCGCCAACTCACAACCAATCACACCTCCACCAATAATGACTAGTTCCTTGAACTTCTTATCACCAAAATCAAGGATCTCATCGCTACTGAAGGTATTTGACATTCTACGCGTACTCGCCCCACTCGCAATCAGGATATAGTTAGTTTCAATCTGTTCACCATCGAGCTCAATGAGATGTTCATTAAGGATGCGGGCATGGCCCTTTTTGATGACGACCTGATTCCCCGTAAGCAGCGATTCGATGCCATCAGTGAGTTTTTGAACCAGTTGGTTCTTATGATTATTCATGAGCTCTTGATCGAAAGTAATCGTTCCATCAAGACCAAGGGTAGAGAAATGGCGCTGTGAATGGACAATCTTCGCACCATGTAACAGGGTCTTCGTGGGAATACAACCCTTGTTCAGGCAGGTCCCACCAATCTTATCTTTCTCGATAATGAGGACATTTTTACTTAACTGGGCGGCCTTAATGGCTCCGACATAGCCGGCAGAACCTGCCCCAATAATCACTAAATCATAGATCATGTTGTTTCTCCATAAAGAGTGACGCTAAGTCATCCTTCCAATCTGGTTCAATATTAAGTGTCGAAATGATATCCTTGATTGCCTCAAACTCAAAACGAGTATGAAGCAGTTTGTGTTTGAACTCGGATGTGAAATCACTAATCATCACATCACTGTCAATATCCGCGTTGGTAATGATGTTATTCACCACTTCCAGAGTGATCGCAGTCTCTGCCCAAGCGAAACGGGCTCTCTGTTCAAAGGTAGCCTTAAATCGTGGATTGAAGTTCCAATCATCGCTAGCGAAGTGCTTCGAGCGGGTCTCAATAAATTCTAGCTCTTGTGTCGTGAAGTCCCTCATTGACAGTTCTCCATGATACTCATCCGCGAATGCTTTTACAAGATGTTGTTTAAGCGAATCAACGGTGATATCGGGATTGAGAGCACTCAGGTTCGTCACACGTGATTTGATTGACTGAACGGCATTACTACTGAGTTTCTGTTGAGAGACATTCAAGTAGCGTGATAAAGTATCCATCTCCACATTGACCAGCAGGGTTCCGTGGTGGTAGCTACGCCCCTGGTGATGATAATAGGCATTGCCAGAGAACTTCTTCTGATCGATGATTAAGTCATTTCGACCAGAAAAGCTAGCTTGTAGGCCGTATTGTTTCAAAGCATTTAGAATCACATTGGATTGGCGATGGACATCAAAATACTTCGAGTTCATGATGAACGTGAAGTTCAAGTTACCCAAGTCATGATAGACAGCACCCCCACCCGACAGACGCCTGACAAGGTTGCCATTATCTTCTTGAAACTGGCTGACCTTGACTTGTGTGTACGCGTTCTGGTTACGACCAATGACAATGGTATGTTCGTTTTGCCACAAGAATAAAGTTATCGTATTAACATCACCATGGAGGGTCAGATACTCCTCCATGGCGATGTTGAAATAGGGAT
>JAAZEC010000034.1 GCA_012512495.1 Erysipelothrix sp. | reverse complement strand
GTATAGAATATTAGAGAGTTGGAATAATAATGAATCAGGATAGTAGCGAATAGCCCCGTCCCAATGGGCAACGATAAGTTATCACAGCCTTTGGTTCCAGCGAGTTCAATAATTGGAGCAAACAGCGCCGTAAGCAGTGCAATCAGTAACATATTCCATATAGATAAGGAACTCACAGGAAAAATCAACTGAGTCATCAAGGTCACAACAAAAGCCACTACGAGCACGGTCAAGGATCCAGTCAAAGTCTTCGAAGGAGCAATCACTAAGCTCTTTTTACCATACTTCTGTCCAATCAATGCTGCGAGGCCATCGCCATAGGCTAAGACCAAGACTCCTATAAAGACGAGTTGAGGCCATTTGAGGATGAACGAAACACCAGACAACACAACCAAGCTAATCGCATAATAGACGGTCCCCAAACTGTTATCATTGCGCTCCATAGCCGGAATCAGCTTAACCTTTAAGCTGATGGTATTAATGAAAACAAAAGCAAGAGGAACCGCTAAGACTGCCCATAACTCCGTAAAGAACGGCGTAATAAAGACCCAGTTTCCCACGAGGATATGAATGACCTTACGGGAAAGCTCTGAGTTCTTTTTCTGTTTTCTAGCAATGACCGAACCAATGACCAGAACCACCAGCACATAGGCAAACGATATTAATAACAAGTAGAGATTGTTCATAGTGACCCCTTTAAGATGTTTTGAGCCTTTATCACGCAGGCTTTGCGTTGTTCTGTTGTGGTATAACAGCGCTGAGTGAAACAGTCGTAATCATGATCGCGAATCACATCCGCGATTTTCTGATAGCTCAAAGCCGCACACAAAACCGGTAATTGACTATCCCCTCGAAAGTAAGGGAGTACCGATTGAATCGATGAGTAATAAGTATCCGCGAGTTTTGCTAGGTCTTCCCAGAGTTCAATGAACTCAGTCGAAGGTGAATCACTGAAAAATAGTTGGAGGTCTAGAGGATTAAGCTTCGCTTTTTCTAACAAATCAAAAGGCAAGTAAAGACGATCTCGACCTTGATAATCCTCACCGATATCTCTTAGGATGTTCGTTATCTGCATCGCAACCCCTAGGTCTTCACAAGCCTGTAATAGCTGGGGATTTTCTTCTGATGCGAGCAGCGGTGCCATCATCTTACCAACCGAACCCGCGACTAATTGGCAATAACCAATAAAGTCGTTAGTATTCTGAAATGGTTTAAAGTCCAGATCCATCAGTTGACCTTGAATCTGTTCTAGGAAAGGCTCATCGGGAATGTTGAAACGCTCAATCGTATCAAGGAAAGCCGGCCACCAGCTGTGTTTCGAAGCAGGATTCTTGTCTTCAAGATCCTGTTTTAGCTCCTCAAGACTAGCATATATATTGTCTTTCGTAGTCTGTTCTTGGAAGTCCACCAAATCATCGACGGTCCGGCAAAAAGCATACAAAGCGGCGACTCCCCTGAAACGATCCTCAGGTAACAGACTGAAAGCCTCATAAAAGCTGGTCGCGCGCTCCTTCATGATTTGTAAAGAAATTTGATAAGACTGAAATAAAGGGTTACTCATGTTAATTGACATCATCTTTCATTAGTTCTGAGGCACAGATTTTGCCACTCTGGATTACGATGGGAACCCCAGCCCCAGGATGGGTGCTACTACCAGTAAAATAGAGTCCCTCACAGCTCAAGGATTTGGATTGAGGACGCCAATGATTACTTTGTTTGAGTGTAGGTTGTAAGCCAAAGGTCGCACCATAATGGGCATTGAAACGGTTCTTGAAATCATGAGGGGTAAAGATATGTTCTACTTCTATCTTCGTATCAAAATCTTCGAGACCATTCATTTTCTTCAGGGTTGAGAAAGCTTTTGTCCGGTAATAGTCCAGGGTTTCCTCATTCCACTCGTACTGACCTGTCTTCAATTCGGAGACTGGGATCAATAGGTAGAAACTTGATTTCCCCTCGGGCGCCATCTCTGGATCGACTTGGGAAGGAACATGGAGGTACATGGAAGGATCATCAAGTAAGCGACCATCAAAAATCTTCGTCAAATTATCATCCAAATCCGGTGACACAATGAAATTATGGGTCTGTAGACTATCCACTTTCATATCAACACCCCAGTAGAAAACTAGGCACGAACAGGAGTAGTCCATATTCTCAATTTTCTTTGGCGTATATTTCCCACGGGCAGCCTTATCTTTGATAAGTTCCGTCATAGCATATGGAAAGTCTGCGTTACAGCCCACATAATCGGCAGGGATTACCTGATTATTAACTCTGACCCCTTGGACCT
>JAAZEC010000228.1 GCA_012512495.1 Erysipelothrix sp. | reverse complement strand
TGTTATCACTAGACAAGACGCTCATTATGGTCTCACACAGACATCTCAGCTATCTCAGCAATCGAGTCGATCAGGTCATTAATTTAGGGGGAAAATCCCTCGAAGAAAGTAACAATAGTATGGGAGGAATTGTCCATGAACAGGTTTAAAATTGGGCATAAATACAGCCTCATAGCGATGATCGTCATCTTCGCCATTAGCTCGGCTCTCTATGGCTTGCAGTCGTACTATATTGGTACGCTCGTCGATCTCGGACTCGAAAAGAATCTGCCTGGCATGATAGAACTCGCCAAGATTCTATTATTACTCGCCGGTGGTACCCTCTTCGTCGATATGATCAGTGCTTATATCACGAATCGCTGGATCTACCTCAGTATGAACCAGCTCAAGAAAGACTACATCGACAATGTGCTCAATCAAGACATACTCGATGTTCGTAAAAGTAAAATCCCCAAGCTATTCTCCAATCTGACCAACGATTTCGATCGCTACGAAGAGAAATACATCAATAACTTTATCCGCCTTTTATCAATGGTACTTCAGTTTATTACTGCCATCATTCTCATCGGTACCGTTAATGTATATCTGATGCTAGTACCATTCATTATGCTAGCGATTATGTGGGGTCGTTCCAAAAAGAGTTCAAAACCGATTAAAGAAAAAGAAAAAGAGAAAACGGAATCTCTCAAAAACTATACCAACTATATCAATGAGACCATCGAAGGATATGAAATCATTAAACAACATCAGCTCGAGGACACCAGGGAACAACGATTTATTGAACACGCGACACAGGTACAAAAAGACAACTACCAAGTCGATGTTCAAACAACCAAAGCTGATGCCATTAACTCCCTCATTATCAACCTTCTCTTATTCACGATTATTATCATCGGTATGATCGTTGCCCGCAATACCGGCCTAACCCTCGGTAACATTGTCGTGGTCTTCTCAGCCTTCTCCAGAGTTATCTGGCCACTACAACAACTCAGCCTCGTACTCGCCGAAATGGGTGGCATCGAGGACGTTATTCATAACTTTGAGTTAAAGAAAGAAGACTCCCAACGTGACAAACAAGTCGACAGTTTCAACCATCTCGAATTCAAGAACAGTCACCTAGGTTATGAAGATGAAGTTATCCTCCAGGATGTTAACCTACAGCTTCAAAGAGGTGAGAAGATACTAATTATCGGTCCCTCAGGAGCAGGTAAGAGTACCATCCTTAAGACTATTAGACAGTCCATCACGCCCTGTGATGGTAGCGTCACACTCAACGGTTACGACATCTCCGAGATAGAGGCACACGACTATTTCTCACTTTTCGCGACCGTCGATCAAGTAGGCTTTATCTTCAGCGGCAAGCTAAGGGACAATATCACCCTGTATCAAGACATGAGTGATCAGAAAATCGTTCAAATTATGAAACAAGTCGGTTTAGGTGAATTAAATCTTGATAGTATGATTCAAAACAATGGTGGAAACCTGTCCGGTGGTCAAAGAGCTAGAGTGTTGCTTGCTCGAGCACTCTGTTTAGACGCGGAAATCATTGTCTGTGATGAGATCTTCGCTAGCCTAGACGCCCAAGTTGCCAGGACCATTGAATCCGATTTGTTGGCACTGGACATCACGTCCATTAATGTCAGCCATATTTTCTTCGAAGAAAACCTCCCCAAGTATTCACGGATCTACATTGTGGAAAACAATACCATCAAAGTAGCCAGCGAACTCGGAGAGGTTCACGAGAGAATGTTAGAATTTACTGCACATACGCCATAATTAAATCAAAGGTATTCTTGAGCGCATCTTGATGGGTGCGCTCCATGCCATGACTAGAAGCGACACCAGGACCAATCAGTGCCGCTTTTATATCAGCACCACCCCGTAAGGCCGCGCTCGCATCACTGCCATACATTGGATAGATATCCACCGCATAGCCTAGTTGGTTTTCCTTCGCCAAGTTAATGAGTCTAGACGTCATTTCATAGTCATAAGGTCCTGATGAATCCTTCGCACAGATAGACACATCATATTCAGTACAAGCCAGATCCAAACCGATACAACCCATATCCACTGCCAACAACTCGCTAATCTCTTCAGGGATATTCGCAGCCCCATGGCCGACCTCCTCATAACTTGAGAAGATGAAACACAGATTAGTCGCCGGTACTAGTTCCTGTTGTTTTAAAGTCATAAGCACACTGTATAACAGGGCGACGGAAGCCTTATCATCCAAGAAACGGGACTTAATGAAGCCACTATCGGTATAGACGACCTTGGGGTCGTAGGCCACAATATCGCCATTATTAATACCAAGCTTGAGTACGTCTTCTTTAGTGGAGACACGCTCATCAATCTTGACGACTAGCTGATCAATATCTCTTTTCTTCGTACTCGCATCCTCAAAGACATGGATAGAAGGAGAAGTCGATAGGATCGTACCCGTATAAACGACACCACTACGGGTGATGATATCACAGTACTCACCATCGAGGGTCGGAGTCAGAGGTCCCCCTAGTTTCGTTAGTTTCAGTGTCCCATCACTGTT
>JAAZEC010000033.1 GCA_012512495.1 Erysipelothrix sp. | reverse complement strand
AGCATTCTTAGCAATACAATCGAGTTGGGCATCCGTATCGTTGCCCACAATCACGATGCGATCCGTGATTTCATAGTTATCAAGCTTGGATGCTGAAATAGCAATGATCGACGTCTTACCATTGAGTCTCGTCTTCTCAGGAGCATAAATCAGCTTTCCATCAATCGTCTTCGCAATATATTCAATCGGTGTCCTAGACAAGAGGTCAATGGACTTGGCGGTATCTCCCAATAGCACATCCGAGATGTTGGAGCTCGTCAGTATACCCAGCAGTTGGTCTAAGCGATTCACAACCGCTAGCACCGGCTTCTGTTTGAAACTATTCATGAGCGTCACAGCTTCCATGATGGTTGTTTCGGGCGATATCTTGACCGGTTCATCCATCTCGATCTCGTCGAGCTGGGAGCGGGCATCCACCAGTAACATCGGTTCCTTGACATTGAATCGGTCTAATAGGTACTTAGTCTCAGCATTGACATCCCCAAGACGGCACGCAATCGCGTTGACATTCATTTTCTGTTTCAGCTCAGCATAAGCAATGGCCGAGACAATGGAATCAGTATCAGGATTGCGATGGCCAGTAATGTAAATCACTTCATTAAAGTTAGAATTCATAATTTGCGCACCTCTAGACTAATTGTATAAAATTCAGACACTAATTGCTAGTCGACAATAAAAAAACAAGCAGTTGTCTGCCTGTTCAATTAATATACAGCAAGTGGACCATTGGGCCCATCAATAATTCTAATAGTTGTATCAAAGGTTTCCGAGAGCAACTTAGGGCACATGATGTCCTTCGTGCAACCAAAGGCACAGACCTTCCCATTCTTCATCGTACAGATACGATCGGAATAAGTAGCCGCGAAGTTGATATCATGCAGGACGAGGACGATCGTTCTCTTGAGTTCATTCGCCGCTTTTCTCAGGTAATGCATCATTTGGACAGAGCGAGCCACATCTAGGTTGTTCAAAGGTTCATCCAGTAACACTACTTCAGTCTCCTGGCACAGTACCATCGCTACATAGGCGATTTGGCGCTGACCACCCGAAAGCTCATCGAGGTAGCGGTTCTCCAGTTCATTGAGTCCTAAGAAATCAATATATTTCGAAATGATCACTTCATCATCCTTAGTCAGCCTACCCTTGGTATAGGGAAAGCGTCCAAAACCGACCAATTGTCTGACAGTAAGTCTCGTCACGAAATGGTTCTCTTGTCTCAATATCGCAAGACTCTTGGCAAGCTCATCCATATTGCCCGATGAGACATCGAGGCCAGATACCTCAATGTTACCTTGGTCCATTTTAAGAAGTCTTCCAATCATTAACAAGGTAGTCGATTTACCGGCACCATTAGGACCAATAATCGAGGTGATGCCAGCCTTTGGAATCTCCAGATTGAGCTCACCAATGGTGACCTCCGATGAATATTTCTTTGTGACATTAGTTAGTTTTATCATAACGATCCCTTCTTAAAGATCAGGATTAGGAATGCACCGCCGCCAATCAGTTCTATAATAACGGAGACAACACCCTGTGCATTGAAAACGTGATACATCAGGAAATAAGCACCTGTCAAGACCAGAAAACCTAGTGCGATGGCCATCATAAACAGGTATTTATGGTTAAAGGTAGGTGTCAACTGATACGTCAAGGTCGCTACCAAGAAGCCAAAGAAAGTCATAGGACCCACTAGGGCGGTAGAGATCGACATCAGAATGGACACAAGTATTAAAGTAAAGATCAATCCCTTTTGGTAGTCCATACCTAAGTTCGTGCTCACATCCTTGCCAAGTGACAAGACATTGAGTCGATTGGTATTCATGAAAAACAAGCAGACCACAATCAGGATAATGGGAATAACAATTGGGAAATATTCAGGATCAGCATTGTTAACCGAACCAAACAAACGAGCTTGTAAGATATCAAATTCTGAGGGAGCCAAAAGCCTTCTCATGAAAGTCGAGAGTGAGCGTAACCCCGATCCTATAATGATACCGATAAGTAGCATGAATTGCAAATTACCATATTTACCAGTGAGCAGCCAACCATAAAGAATCAACGTCAACACCACCATCGCAACTACCTGTAAGCCGAAGGCTCCCGTACCCGTAAAGGATAGCAACGCTCCGCCACCAAAGCAGTACAGCATACCAGTATGAAGAGACGTATAGAGTGCTTCAAAACCTAATAGCGATGGAGTAATGACCCGATTGGTAGTCACACTTTGAAATGCCACCGTCGCAAGACTCTGGCACACGGCCGCGATAGCCATGGCGATAATCGCATTCATTCTCCTTCTAACCACCGGTATGAAGGAAGCTGATGTCACAGGTACCGGATTGTTGTAAACCAGCAGACCAAAGGCCGCCAGTAGCCCCAACACGACGATGATGCCAAGGATCAGCCAATACTTGCGCTGTTCATGGACAGTCTTGAAATCGTGGACGATTCTCTTATCTGTGGTCATACTTGTCTCCTTCTTTGATAGAGTAGCATGACAATGAAGACCACAGCACCCAGCGTCCCTAGAATGAGGGAAACGGGTACTTCGAATGGAGCAATCACAACTCTAGCGATGATATCACAAAGCATAATGGTGGCCATGCCTGATAGCGCGACCCAGGGTAGGTTCTCTTTAAGGTTGTCCCCACGGATCATGGACACAATGTTTGGCACAATCAATCCAAGGAATGGAAGGTTACCAATGACGGCAGCGACGACGCCTACTGAGATTGAGACCAAGGCTGTGCCAATTAAGATAATACGGTTGTATTTCACCCCAAGACTGGTTGAGATGTCTTCACCTAGGCTCGCTAGCGTGAGCCTATCAGCGAATAAATAGATAAGGACAGTGACGATAATAATAATCCATAGATATTCATAGCGGCCTCGCTGGACCGATGCGAAAGATCCTTGAAACCAGATTTCGATGGATTGTGTCATATTGAAGACAAGACCGATGAAAGTCGAGGCAGCTGATACGACCGAACCCAACATAATCCCGATAATAGGGACGATGAGGGACGACTTCAGCTTGATTTTTCTTAAGAACATGAAGAACAACATCGTTCCGACGAATGAGAAAAGGATCGCACCTGTCATCCGTTGGACCAAGGTAGGTCCTGGTATCAGGATGTAAACCGTGAGCAAGCCTAAACCAGCCCATTCAATGGTACCTGTTGTTGTAGGTTCAACAAACCGATTTTGGGTCAACAGCTGCATAATCATGCCAGCAATGGCCATCGCGGCACTCGATAGCATCAAGGCCAATGTCCGTGGCACGCGGGTGATGAAAAACATCTCCCAGCCATCTTCTTGCCCGATAATATCGTAGGCACCAGTGGACAATGAAATGAGCGCTAAGACGAGCACTGCTATGACCATCAACACAAAGGGTTTGGTCCATATTCTTTTGAAATAGGAACTCGCTTCAGGGGTTCCTGTCTTCTTTATTGACATTAATTACTTACTTTGAAAAAGCTTCTGTTAGGCTATTGAATAGCTCAATGAAAGTTTGGATAGATTCGTTGGTGTAAGTATCATTTGGTGCGTATACAACTTGTGCTTCCTTGATGGCAGTCACATTTTGTAAGGCTTGTGAATTGTCAATGACATCCGCTGCTGGTACAGAACCTTCTGATGAAGCGACACTAGCATCTCTGTCTAAGACCATAATCCAGTCTGGATTACTTTGAGCAATAGCTTCAACTGAAATATCGTCCCCTTGGTGGTCTGATGAGGTATCATCGACTTCAAGTGAGGCAGTCCAACCTAGTACTTCATAGAGGGGTCCCCAAACACGTCCATAAAGTGGAGCAGCGAAACCAATTTCACCACCAGATACAATCACGCTCATGATGGTATCCGTACTATTGTAAGCTGCTTTAGCTTCGTCAATAGCTGTTTCGAAATCAGCAACCAATTGAGTTGCTTCATCATTCTTATCAAAGATCTTGCCTAATGTTACAGTGGTGTCAATGAAGCCATTCACAAGGTTTTCACCTGGTGTGCTTGATGTTTCGGAAACATCAAAGTT
>JAAZEC010000032.1 GCA_012512495.1 Erysipelothrix sp. | reverse complement strand
GTAAGCCAGACTTTTTATCGAACACCGCGGTCTTGGGGACTCATTACGGAGCTGTTGATTTAAGTCAAAATGTGGGTGGTGAAGTGAAGCACTATCACGCGGGTATTGCCCATTTCCTTGAGCACAAGCTCTTTGAACAGGAAGACGAAGATATCTTGTCCGTCTTTACGAACATGGGGGCTAGCGCGAATGCTTTTACCTCTTATAATGAGACCGTTTATTATTTCACTAATGTCAATGACATTGAGAAGCCTCTCAACCTGTTACTGGACTTTGTTCAGTCGCTATCGATTACATCAGAGTCGGTGGAGAAGGAGAAGGGCATCATCATTGAAGAGTTGAAGATGTATCAACAACAGCCTTCCTTCCAGTTGAGTATGGAGACCTTGCGCTCGCTGTATCACGAACATGCTTTGAAGTATGATATCGCGGGTACGGAGGATTCCGTCAGCAGCATTACGAAAGAGGAGTTGGAGAGTGCCTATCAGACCAACTACCATCCTTCTCAACTAGTGTTATCAGTGGTCACGCATTACTCGCCTGAGGAAATCCTTGAAATGGTGAAGAAGAACCAGGCGACAAAAGAGTTTGTGTCCCTTGAGCCTGTAACGCCTTATGCGGTAAATGAACCTGCGGAAGTGGTACGGAAGTACTATGAGTTGGAAATGAATGTTAAAACACCGAAGGTCTCGGTTGCCTTCAAGCAGGTGCCTGACTATGAATCCTATTATGATTTGATTAAGTCCAGACTCAGTATGAGATTTCTGTTAGAGATGACGTTTACTAATTTGAATCCGGAGTATCAACAGTGGCTGGATGAGAAGCTGGTCAACGATTACTTCAACTTCCAAAACCATGTGGGTATGGACTTTGGTTACATTCAGTTTGTTAGTGAGAGTGATGATCATGAACAGTTTGCACAGTTTATTGCCGATAAGCTTTCTGGGCTTAAGATTAGCGAGGAAATATTGAAGCAATTGGTGCGTCGTACCTTGGGTGAGTCCATCTTGGACTTGCAGGATTTTGAATCATTAGCGATAGATGGTTTGCGCTCACAGTTCATGAAGGTTAACCTGTTTGATATCGTTAATATGGCGGGAGAACTCACGGTTGAGGACCTCGAAAAAGCTCGGAAATCAATCAATTTGGATCAAAAAGTCGTAATAAAGCTAAAAAGTATGGAAAAATGATAATATGATTAGGAACTTCCTTCTAAATAGTGTATTTTATAATATACAGTTAATTAGGAGGAACGAAAATGACTGGATTATTTATTTATGGCAAAATTAAAGAGTTGCCATACACGATTGAAAGTAGCAACCCGTTGAAGAACACGGTGCTGATTGTTGAAGTGGCTAGGCCGTTTCGCAATTCCCATGGGCAGTATGAGTTAGACACCTTTGAGTGTGTCACCTGGCGTGGTATGTCGGCGACGGTTCTCAACAATTGCAAGATTGGAGATCAAGTGGCCATCAAGGCGCGCTTGGAGTCTACTGTGGTTGAAAGCGAGTCGGGAGACAAGCAATATTCTTACAATATAGTGGCTGAATCAGTTAGTTTCTAAAAGAGCAAGCAAAGCTTAATTGCTTGCTCTTTCTAATTAATGGTTATGGTATAATAGCTAAAGGAGTGATTAGATGAAACAGTATCTTGATCTATGTCAATATGTCCTTGCTAATGGACAACCGAAATCTGATCGAACGGGAGTTGGAACACTTAGCACTTTTGGCTATCAAATGCGATTTGATTTATCAGAAGGATTCCCATTACTTACTACCAAGAAAGTCTATGTGCGTGCCATCATTCACGAGCTGTTATGGTTTATCAAGGGTGAAACGAACATCCGTCCACTGGTCTTGAATAATGTCAGGATCTGGAATGAATGGCCCTATCGTGATTACTCGCAGTCTAGTAGTTTTCAAGGTGAGAGTCTTGAAGAGTTTATTGAGAAGATAAAAAATGATGAAGAGTTTGCTCGACAACATGGTGACCTTGGTCCCGTTTATGGCAAACAATGGCGCAATTTTTCCGGTGTCGATCAGTTACAGGAGCTAATTCAACAGATTAAAGAGAATCCAATGTCGCGTCGACTGATTCTGTCTGCCTGGAATCCGGCTGAAATTGACAAGATGGCCTTGCCACCTTGCCACATGTTTATGCAGTTCTATGTCTCGCAGGATGGCAAGCTTAGCTGCCAGCTGTATCAGCGCTCGGCAGACATCTTCCTGGGTGTTCCCTTTAACATCGCCTCATACGCTTTGTTGACGTATCTGATTGCTGATGTTACAGGGCTTGAGGTCGGAGAGTTCGTGCATACGCTGGGTGATGCTCATATTTACAATAACCATCAAGATCAAATTAAACTACAACTGACTCGGGAACCTTATCCATTACCTAAGTTGAAGCTGTTGAACTCGTATGAAAACATTGAAGATTATAAATTTGAGGATATTGAAATTGTTGATTATCAGTCGCACCCAGCGATTAAAGGGGTTGTGGCTGTCTAATGCTACATTTAATCGTGGCAATGAGTAAACAGGGTGCAATTGGTCTAGATGGTAAGCTACCGTGGCACCACTCGGGTGATTTAAAACATTTTAAAGAGGTTACTTGGAACCAGAAAGTACTCATGGGTCGTAAGACACTGGCTAAGCTTCCTAGGGTGTTGCCAAATCGTGAGATCTACTGCGTTACTAGACAGAAGGATGTCTCGCTTCCTTCGGGTCAAGAGGTTACGATCATCAACGATTTTGAAGGCTTTTGCCAGCAACATCAGCACAGCGATGACCTGTTCTATATTGCGGGAGGAGCCAGCATCTATCAAGTGGCTTTACCTTATGTTAGTGAAATGATTGTGAGTGTCATTAATTATGATCAAGAGGCGGATACCTTTTTCCCTTCCTTTATTCAAGAGGGGTTTAGGCTATCACGAAGAGAAAAAAAAGAAGATTTCGAGATACTATACTATAGGAGGTAACAATGAATATTGTTGATATTATTACGAAAAAAAGAGACCATCAGGAACTGAATAAACAAGAGATAAACTACTGGATTACGGGTGTCATTGAAGAGACTATCCCTGAGTATCAAACCTCAGCGCTATTAATGGCAATTGTGCTTAATGGCATGAATGAGGAAGAAATTGGGAACCTGACCGAAAGTATGATGCATTCGGGGGATGTGGTCGATTTAAGTGGTATTGAAGGTATCAAGGTTGATAAGCATTCCACGGGTGGCGTGGGCGATAAAACATCTATTGTGCTAGGACCTTTAGTTGCTGCCGCTGGTGGTAAGGTTGCGAAGATGTCTGGTAGAGGTCTAGGCCATACTGGGGGAACGCTGGATAAGTTGGAATCCATTGAAGGTTTCAATCCTTATTTGAATCAAAATGAGTTTATTGATGTTGTTAATAAGGTGGGTTGTGCGATTATCGGTCAATCAGAGAATCTGGTGAAGGCGGATAAAATTTTGTATTCCTTGCGCGATGTTACGGGAACCGTAGATAGTATTGCCCTGATTGCTTCTTCGATTATGTCTAAGAAGCTAGCTTCGGGTAGTGATGCGATCGTGCTGGATGTCAAAATTGGTGAGGGTGCTTTCATGAAGGATATCGAATCCGGACGTAAACTTG
Source organism: Erysipelothrix sp. (assembly GCA_012512495.1). GTDB lineage: Bacteria > Bacillota_I > Bacilli_A > Erysipelotrichales > Erysipelotrichaceae > JAAZEC01. The sequence goes on along the minus strand of JAAZEC010000032.1, from coordinate 8,060 downwards.
CGAAGACTATGATTGCTATTGGTAAGCACTTGAATCGCGATGTCAGAGCTGTTCTTTCGAACATGAATCAGCCTTTGGGTCGAGCGATTGGTAACTCCCTGGAAGTGATTGAGGCCATTGAGACTCTACAAAACAGGGGACCTAAGGAATTTGAGGAATTATGTATTAATTCTGCGGCGATCATGTTAACGCAGGGTAAACAGGTTAATAATTATGAAGAGGGTCGTGAACTGGCCTTGGAGACTTTGCGGAGTGGTAAGGCTTTTGATAAGCTGGTCGATTTCGTTGAAGCTCAGGGTGGAAATAGTGAACAGATTAAGAATACGAAATTATTACCGATGGCTAAGAATTCATTGAGTCTGAAGTCGAATAAGACCGGTTGGATTTCCGATATTGATGCGCTTGAACTAGGGAAGCTGTCGATGCACCTGGGGGGTGGCCGTGTTAAGGCGAGCGATTCCATTAATCATGGTGTGGGCTTAGTACTTGGTGTTCATGTTGGTTCTAAAGTCAATCGTGGCCATGATTTGGTAACGATTTATTATGATGAGGATGTACTGCCTAAACAACGGATTCAAGAAGCCTATGCTTGTTTCACTTTTAGTGATGAACCGGTTGAGGTACAGCCTGTTATTTTGGAGATGATTGACTAAATGAGCTTTTCGGTGACCATTGATGCTTTTGAGGGACCGCTTGATTTAATGTTGTATCTGATTCGTGATAAGAAGCTGGATTTGTTTAATCTCGATATTACGGAATTGACGAATCAGTACATTGACTACATTCATCAGATGCAGGAAAGAGAACTGGAGATTGCTGCTGAGTATCTTTCGGAGCTGGCGGGTTTGATTGAGTTTAAATCGAAGCGTCTGTTGCCTAGGGATACCTCGGAATTGGAGAGTGAGAATCCCGAGGAAGAAGCTTCCAGCATCGTGAAGCGTTTGTTGGAGTATCAACAGATCAAGGATGTATCGATTGAGTTGAGTGAGCGTTTTCTAGAGCGCCAGACACATCTGGATGTTCCGGCTAGCTATCACACACTTGAGGATAATGATAAGGCTGAGTTGAGTCTGAATAATGATATCTATGACTTGATCAAGGCCATGAGTAAACTGTTGACGCGTCGTCAACAGTTGAGTCGCTCCTTAGAGGTGCGTGTGACTCAGAATGAGTTGTCGGTGGATGAGAGGATTGATCAGCTAAGGCTGTTTCTTTCGAACCAGAAGGACTCTTTTGATCTTAGGGAAATCATGAGGGAGAGCTATTCATTGGAGCTACAGATTGTAACTTTTCTGGCGGTTCTGGATTTAATTCGAATGAGTGAACTGGTGTTTTCTTTAGGTTCAGATGACAACATCATGTTGAAGGGAGTGTAGTATGAAACGTCAAATTATTGAGGGACTAATCTTCCTGAGTGGTGATGAAGGAATTGACTCGACTCAGCTGGCTGAAATCAGTGAGTGTGAGTTGGATGAAGTAAAGGATGCTCTGGATGAGCTGAAGCTTCATCATGAAAAGAGTGATTCAAGTTTAGAATTAGTGCTTTATGCGAATAAATATAAGTTTGTGACCAAGAGTTTCCTGTATGAGTATGCGAAGAAATTACTGGATGTTAATAAGGTCAAACAGCTGTCTCAATCGGCATTGGAGACACTGGCTATCATTGCCTATAAACAACCGATTACTCGTCTAGAGATAGAGGAGCTAAGGGGTGTGGGTTCGGAGGTTATGCTTCGTAAACTCTTGGCGATGGATTTGATTAGCGAGGCGGGCCGTCTTGAGACGCCTGGCCGTCCGATTCTATATCAGGTGACGGATCTGTTTCTTGATGGGTTTAAAATGAGTACCCTGGAGGAACTACCTGAGCTCGATGTGGTCACACAAGAGAATGATGAGGACCTGTTTCAATGAGTGAAAGATTACATAAAGCAATAGCGAAGAGTGGTATAACGTCAAGGCGTAAGGCCGAAGAGCTTATTAAAGCTGGTAAGGTTTTGGTCAATGGCAAAAGGATTACCGAGATGGGCTTTTTGGTTTCGCCAAGTGATACAATTACGGTCAATGGGAAGGTTGCTGAGAAGGAACAGAAGGTTTATTACCTGTTGAATAAACCGAAGCAGGTCTTGTCCTCGGTGTCTGATGATCGTGGGCGTAGAGTGGTGACGGATCTGATTCCTGAGAAGTCACGGATTTATCCAGTGGGTCGTTTGGACTATGATACGACCGGGTTGATTATACTGACGAATGATGGTGATTTTGCGAATAAACTCATTCATCCTCGACACCATTTGCCTAAGACATATCATGTCAAGGTGAAGGGTCTTTTGAACGAAGATAGCGTCAAGCTAATTAGGTCCGGGTTGAAGACTAAAGATGAACTCTATCAACCGGCTTTAGTGAGTGATGTGAAACCGGATCGTGCGAAATTTGTGACTCACTTTACTTTGACCATCTATGAGGGCAAGAATCGCCAAATACGGCTGATGATGGAATACCTGGGGCATGAGGTCCTGGCTTTGTCACGGCTCTCTTTGGGACCTCTAAAGCTTGATAACTTGCGTTCGGGTGAGTATCGTGAGTTAAAACCCCATGAAGTGAAGTTACTGTTGAAGGCATCAAGTTCCAATGATTAAGACTTTAGAATTGTTAGAAAAATACCAGCCTTCTGGTTTACTTAAGAATAGAGAGACCCAGAAGCGGATTAACTGGCTTTTTGAGGATAGCCAACTGAAAGCGTTGAAGCCTTCGATAAAGTCTTGTCTCGATTATTATCAGGCAAATCTTATCAAGCAAGGGCTTCTTAACAAGGATGCTTTAGAGAGCAATTATGAGGCGATTCGTTCGGTGAATAATGCGATGTGGGACTCCTTGTTGTATCAGGAGAAGAACATGATTGCGAATCTGGATGGTCAGGCGATTCGTGAGAAGCTGCCTTATTTCATCGTTGATGGCAAGCATTTCTACATTCCTTTCTTGGATTATCGTTTGAATCACTATTACACATATGAAATGGCTATCTTTGATACGAAGCAGTACTTTGGACTCTATCGTAATTTCAAGAAATACGCGGTGGATGTTTCTATCTATGGTGGCACGCCATATCTGTATCTGTCGGCTGGCTGCCTTTGTTTGGTTAACCTCGAGGACAAGTATGTCTTGTATGATGCCCAGCATGAAACCATTACAGTTGTGTTGAATGGTAAGGACTATAGTTTTACGATGGCTGATAGCTCAAAAGAACTGGCCTCGTTGTTGGTAGGGGATAGTGAGAAACAACTAATTGACTACTTGATTGATCATGATTTAATTAATAAGAAGCTATTGAAGCGACTCAAGAGGAGGGTGATTCATGTTACTGAGTGATTTATTTGAAAAGCAGCCTGCTATTGAGATAAAGGGCTTTATGTTGGATTCTAGAGAGAAGATAAAGGACTCTTTATTTTGTTGCTTGAGTGGTATCACGAATGATTCCCACCAGTATGTGGGGGAGGCCATTCATAATGGGGCGATCGCGGTCGTCCATAGTAAGGAACTCAAAGAGTATCAGGATAGTATTATCTATATTCGGGTTGATGATGTGGATGAGATCTTTCCCTCTTTGATTAATAAGTTCTATGATTATCCTTCTTCGAAGGTCTGGCTATTGGGTGTTACGGGTACGAATGGTAAGTCGACTGTTTCCTGGCTGGCTAAGAATCTCTTACAGGAGTTTAAGAAGACAGGCTATATTGGTACGATGGGTGTCAATTATGGCGAGTTCTCGAGTGAGACGGGTTTTACGACCTCTGATTTGGTGAGCAATTCCGAAATACTGATTGATATGTTGAAACAGGATGTTGAGGCGGTCTCCATGGAGGTGTCTTCACAGGGCTTGGAACAGAATCGCGTGGCTGGAATGAGCTTCGATGTGGCTGTCTTTACCAATCTGACACATGACCATCTGGATATCCATTTAAACATGGAGAATTACTATCAGGCGAAGAAGATGTTGTTTACTGGCTTGGAGTATGGTAAACAAGCCATCATTAATATTGATGATGAGTATGGTGCTCGTTTGGCGAAGGAGATGGTTTTTGATCCTTTGACGGTTAGTTTTGTGAAGGATGCGACTTATCGTATTCATGATGTGGAACTTTCGGCTTCTAAGTCGAAGTTTGCCTTGACGGTGGATAAGAAGCGTTATGAGGTTGAGACTAGTCTTCTAGGAAGATTCAATGTCATGAATCTGACTCAGGCGATCGCGGCGGTCCATCAGGCGGGGATTGAGATTGAGTCTATTCTAGAGCACGTATCGAAGATTAAGACGATTCCTGGTCGGATGGAGAGTGTGGATGAGGGACAATCGTTTTCTGTGATTGTTGACTTTGCGCATACGCCAGATGGCTTTGAGAAGATCCTCTCGTTTGCGAGGTCGGTGACGACTGCGAAGAATCGTATCATAACGGTTTTTGGCTCACCGGGTAAGCGGGATAAGAATAAACGTTTGTCGTTTGGCAAAATCACGGATCGCTATGCTGATGTGATTATTCTGACTGAAGATGATAATCGTGATGAACTCGTGCGTGATATCTGTTATGAGATTGCGAAGGGGATTGAGAATAAACCTTACTTGATTATTGAGAATCGTTATGAGGCTATCTATCAAGCGCTGACCATAGCGCATAAGGGTGATACTGTGCTATTATTGGCTAAAGGATGCGAGAACTTTATTGCTCGTGAGTTTGGTGATGAAGAGTACATGGGTGATAAAGCGGTTGCGTCTGAAATATTGAAACAATTTAAGGAGGAATTAGAAAATGGAAAAATTGAATACATTAATTGATCATACTTTGCTGAAGCCTGAGGCGACAAAGGATCAGATTATTACCTTGTGTGAGGAAGCTAAGACCTACGAGTTTGCGAGTGTTATGGTGAATAGCTCCTGGGTCAAGCTCTGTGCCGAGCAACTGAAGGGTACTTCGGTATTGGTTGCTTCAGTGGTTGGTTTCCCTTTGGGTGCGATGTCAACTGAAGCAAAAGTTTTTGAAACGAAACAAGCTTTGTCTGATGGTGCCCAAGAAATTGACATGGTTATTAACATCGGTCGGTTGAAGGACAATGACGAAGAGTATGTTGTGAATGAGATTAAGTCTATCAAGGCTTTGTTACCTGATAAGATCCTTAAGGTCATTATTGAAACAGCTCTATTGAGTGATGATGAGAAGATCTTAGCTTGTAAACTAGTATCTGAAGCGAAGGCTGATTTCATTAAAACCTCGACTGGTTTCTCTCTTCATGGGGCTACTGTCGAGGATGTGAAACTTCTTAGAGAGCATGTTGCTCCTGAGGTAGCGGTTAAGGCTGCTGGTGGTGTTCGCTCCTTTGAGGATGTTACTAAAATGGTGGATGCTGGTGCTACCCGCATTGGTACCTCTTCTGGTGTCAAACTGATGCAGGGTGATAAGGTTGAGGGAAGCTATTAGCATTAACACAACTGAAGACAGGAGTCTTAAGTCATGGACATAAAGATAAAGCAGCTTCTAGATGTTGAAATGACAAAAATCATTCCTTTATATAGTGATGCCGGATGGATAAATTACACGCAAAAGCCAGAAATGCTAGCAAAATCATTTGAAAATTCTTTAGCCATATTTGGAGCGTTTGAAAATGAAGTTCTAGTTGGAATAATACGTGTAGTGGGTGATGGATATTCCATCATTTACATTCAAGATATCATCGTCTTAAAGTCATATCAAAGAAAAGGTATTGGTTCGAGTTTGTTAAAAAAAGTATTGAATGAATACGCTAATGTGTATCAAAAGGTTTTATTGACTGAAAATCAACCGGAAACTATTAACTTCTATAAGTCGCTTGGATTTGTTACTGTTGCGGATTTAGAATGTGTAGCTTTTATTCAACATTCTTGATGATTTGAGTCTATTATTGAGAATATTTAAAGACATAATTAGTTAGTGAGATCAGCTGTTGAATTAATTATTCAAATGTAAAGATTATTGACCCGCAGACTACATTGTAGTACAATATCTGTAGAGGTGATATTATGTCTATTATTAATGTAAGAATGAATGAGAAGGAAAAAGAACTAATTAAAAAGTTTGCAGAAACTAGGGGATCTTCTATGTCTGATGTTATGAAGCAAGCTGTTTTCAGTTTGATTGAAGATGAGATTGATTTGGATATCTACAATCAAGCAATTTTGAGGGAAAATGAAAAAACTTATACACATAATCAAATTTTAAAAGAGCTTGAAATTGAGTAATGGGTAGTTACACTGTAAAATACACTGAAACTGTTTTACGACAACTGAAGAAGATGGATCGGCACGACGCAATATATATTACTTCCTGGATTAGTAAGAATCTCATAGATTGTATGGATCCACGAAGCAAAGGAAAAGCACTATCGCATGATTTCTCTGGAGCATGCCGATATCGCATTGGGAATTATCGTTTAATTGCAGATATCCAGGATACTGAGTTAGTGATTTTACTGCTTTCAGTTGGACATCGAAAAGACATTTACAAATTGGTTGTTTAATTGTTAAGTAAAGTAGCGCCTTTCAGCAATGTCTCGCTATGTAATCACCCTAGCTTTAGAGATAAGTTAGCAGGGTTGACTCTGGTGATTGGTGAAAAGTTAAGTGTGTTTATTAAATCTGTAAGGCAACCTAATATGGTTGCTTTTGTTATACTCATTCATATAGACACTAGACGTACCTGTTAACGTACTTTATAATGTACGTAAAGGAGTGATTTGAATGACACTTAATTCATAATGTACGTAAAGGAGTGATTTGAATGACACTTAATTCAGTTAAAGCTACTAATATAACGAATCTACGTGCCAACCTAAAAGAGAAACTTGAAGAAGTTGTGACAGAGAAATCTACATTAATCGTAACGCGTAATAATGATCGAAATGTCGTTATTATCTCTGAAGATAAATTTAATGAGATGTTAAGGCATATTCACAATCTTGAGTACGAACTAAAGCTATGTCGATCATTTGAACAAGTAAATAGGGGTGAAGTCTTGGATATCTCAATGGAAGAGCTTAATGACAACGATGGACAGTGAGAATAGTTGATTTCATCAAGAACTCACCTTTCTAGCAAGCCACTTTTAAGACTGTTCAACTGAATTAGACTGATTCAAGGTGATATAGTTGAGTAAAGTTCTATTTTTCTTTTCGCATATTAATCAATCAAATGAATGATCTATTATTTCGGTTTATAGAATAGGTAATCACAAGTATATTTAAACTAAGTCCTAGCATATAGATATGAATAACGAAAGACAACTTGTTAATGTTATAATATATGAGTAGGAGCGATGATATGCATAAAATAGAGTTTGATGATAAATTAAATAGTATTTTTGGTGTCCAATTTAGTAGCGAAGAATCATATCGTGCTGTAAAAAGCGCAGTCGCTTCCAGTTCTTACGAAGGATTCAAACCAAAAGTCGAATCTATTCGCATTATTTGTGATGTCGTTGAAGGCAGATTAACCCGTGAACAGTTGATAGAAAATTTGAAAACAGGATCACTAAATGAGCGATAGTACTTATCTTGATAATGAGGAAATATGGGATTTTTACTTTATATGGAAGTAGTGTTGAATCAGATAAAGTGTAGATGTGACCACTGTTTAAAATAATACTCGATTAGGTTAATGAGACTTAATTGATGTGTTGAAGAGATTTCCTGAACAGAAGGATCTTGTTGTTAAGTTTGTATAGCATTTGAAGAAAAGAGAAATATAAATCGGAGAGCCAGATATGTTTAGACTAAGTGAGATTATCTATGAATATCCATTAATAAACATCATCACAATAGTATTTCTTATAGCTGCTTTGTTATCGGTACTTGTTGCATTTTTCCCAAGAAAGAACCTGAAAGATGAGATTGAAGAAGTTAATGTGGAAGAAAAGATGTCAAAAAAACATTTGATGATTATCTTTATATCCGCTTGTCTAATTATGCCTTTTTTTGAAACGCTGGTTTTTCAATTCTCTGTTATCAGATTAATACAAATCTTTTTCAAAGATGTTAATGAAATG
>JAAZEC010000227.1 GCA_012512495.1 Erysipelothrix sp. | reverse complement strand
TCAGCCTCCATTTGACGTTCCATTTCGATTTCGTTACCGATGATCTGGAGATGAGACACGTTCAGGAAATGCTGGTGCTACAAAGTCCTGTTGTGAAACAAGGGAAGCTTGAAGAAGCAAACTTCAATCCTGAATATTATGCTAGTTCTGGTTTCATTAACCGTAGTGGTTACTACCATGATGTTTACTACAGAGAACTAAAAAGCCAATACAATGAGAATACTGAGATACTAGAGATCGATACGATTAGCTTACTACTTGATTAGCCTAAGGGCGATTTCGACGAAGGCCTTCGTTCCCAATGGAAGGAGTGCCTCGTCGAATTCTACCTTGGGGTGGTGATGAGTATAAGGATTGCCAGGTACCTGACAGTTCATCATTAGATAGGTCGAGGGTACTCTCCTAGATATCTCCGCGAAATCCTCTGAGGCCATCATCTTCTCACCAAAGTTACAGACGAGTTCCGGCTGGGTCTCTTCTAAGATCTTGATGACTTCTTGTGTCAGTTCTGGATCATTGGTTAATGAGACGGTTCCTGAGAAGAAGTCGAGTTTGATATGACAGCGTGTGATTGATTCGATGGATGATACAATCTGGTTCATTCGCTCTTTCAATGTTGAACGTACAGACTCATCGTAAGTCCGTAGTGTTCCCTGCATCATAGCTTTATCGGGAATGACGTTGGAACTGTTTCCTGCTGTGAATTGTCCGAAAGTGAGTGTCGCGACCTGGTTAGGGTTGACTTCACGGGCAATGAACTGGCTCATTTGTTGATAAATTAAGACTCCCGCAGCGATGGGATCGAAGGCTTCCTCTGGATAAGCACCGTGGGAGCCTTTTCCTTGGATATCGATCCTGAAATTATCACAGGAGGTTGCCATGGTGCCTAGTGCCACCTGGTAGGAACCGACGGGACCTTTTAGTCCTGTATGGATTGCGAACGCGGAATCTACTTTGGGGTTTTCAAGGATGCCAGCCTCGATCATGTTGCGGGCACCGGCTAGGATTTCTTCGGCCGGTTAGAACATGCATTTGATGTTGCCATGGATTTCTGATTTTCTCTGTATTAGTTCTTCTATCGCAGATAATAACATGGCCGTGTGTAAGTCATGCCCACAGGTATGGGCATTTTCTGTTTGAGAACTGAAGGGTAAACCACTCTCTTCTTTCATGGGTAGTCCGTCGTAATCGGCTCTAAGGAGGATGGTTTTACCGGGATGAGTTCCCTCTATGAGTGTGAACAGTCCGGATCCGACTTATATGACTTCGCAATCCATCTCTTGTAGGCGATTCTTAATGTAAGCTCTGGTTTGTGGGCAGTTGAAGCCAACTTCGGGGATCTGATGGAGTGCCCGACGGTCTTTGATTAATTGTTCTCTCATGGTGTCCTTTAAATCCACTCTAGCATATGGGTCAAGAATTAGAAAAGCCTTCACTTTCGTGAAGGCTAAATAATGAATTGTTGTAGATAGCGATAGCTTAATCTGATGGAATCCAAGACGGCTTCATGGCTGTCTTCAAAGCTACGGTCTTCAATCTCAATGCTGGTGGGGCCATCGTAGCGGATGTCTTTGAGTGCTGAGACAAATTGGCTCCAATTGACATCCCCAAGACCTGGAATCTTTGGTTCCATGTAGTTCAGGGGTGTTGCGAGTACGCCATGGTCATCAAGCTTGTCCTTGAAAATCTTCATGTCCTTGAAATGGACATGGAAGAGTCTATCCTTGAATTCATAAATGGGTTTAATGTAGTCCATCTGTTGCCACACAAAGTGGGAAGGATCGTAGTTGATACCGAAATTATCATCGCTAATTAGCTCGAAGACCTTGCGCCAAACGGCAGGGCTAGTGAATAGGTTCTTGCCCCCTGGCCACTCATCATTGCTAAACAACATTGGGCAGTTCTCGATGGCAATCTTGACATTGTTTTCTTTGGCATAGCGAATAATCTCGGGCCAGACTTTCATCATTTCATCCAGGTTGTCACTCAGATTCTTGGTTGGCATCCGGCCGATGAAGGTGGTGACCATGCCGACTCCTAGCTTGTTCGCGGCAACGATGACCTTCTTCAGGTGATCGATAGACGTTTGTCTGACCTGTGGATCTGGATCCAAGGGATTGGGATAGTAGGCTAAGGCGGAGATACTGACGTGTTTCTTATCAAGACAGGCGTGGATATCATGGATCGCTTTCTCGTCTAAGTTGACGACATCGATATGGGATACACCGGCATAGCGGCGTTCACTGGTTCCTCGTGGCCAGCAGGCTACTTCAACTGATTGAAAGCCGACCTCTGCTGAGAAGTCTATTAGTTCCTGAAAGTTCATGGTGTCGAGAATGGCGCTGTTCAAACCTAATTTCATGGTTATCCTCCTTATTTGGTTGAGTCTCTGACTATTAATTCCGTGTCTAAAATAATGCGCTTGACTTTGGCATCTGGGTTCACGATCTTACCGTGTAGTATTTCACCAGCCTGGTAACCTAGCTGATAGGTAGGCTGTTCAATCGTGGTGATTGACGGGTGTAACATGTTGGTAAGTTCGATGTTATCGAAGCCGATAATGGCACAGTCTTCGGGAACTCTGATGCCTGCTTTCTGGCAGGCTTTTAGAGCTGCGACCGCGTAGACGTCTGATGTGCAAAGTATTGCGTCGGGTTGTTCTTGTTGTTTTAAGATATTAGAAACGGCGGAGTAGGCCAGGGCATAGTTGACGGATGGTAAATGAATGACATAGTCTTCATTGATGCTGATATTGTGTGTCTTCATTAAATCACGATAACCCTTTTCACGATTACGAGCGTAATTGTGGTTGCGGGTTGAGTTGACGAACAGGATCTTACGCTTGCCTTGGGCTAATAGGTAAGAGGTTGATTTCTGAATGGCTTCAATATCGTTGATTCCGACTAAGGAGATATCGGAGTTTTCGACATATTCAGAACAGAAGACGATTGGAACGCGTCCATTAAGCTGCTCGGTTATTGATTTAAGCTGTTGACCGGTCATGGAGGATAGGAAAATGACACCGGCAATATGTTGTTCCTTTAGGACTTGTTCATATTCGGAGAACTCGGTGTAGGAGTCCTTGGTCTGAAGAATCATGGTATAGTAACCATTCTTCCTGGATGAGTTTTGAATCCCTTCGAGTACGGGAACAATAAAGGGGTTGACCAGTTCGGTGACACAAATCAAGATGGCCTTGCTGCTCTGGTAGGAGAGTGAGTGTTTCTTGTTTGCATCGTAGCCCATGTTCTTAATGATTTCGTTCACTAATTGCTTGGTTTCTTCTTTTACTTTATCTTTACCGGAAATGACGCGAGACACCGTAGCGGTTGAAACGCCAGCCTTATCCGCAATATCTTTGATAGTGACCTTATTTTTCATTGATAGCTCCCCTTGTGAAATAACCGTTCGATATAATCATTCTAGCTCATAATGCAACAAATTACAATATTTACATTCGTTATTACATAAATCGTACAAATTAATATCGCAATAAAAAATGAAACCGCTTAGTTTTTGATTGACATCACTGTTTTAAAGCCTTATAATTTGTTTGACAACAATGTAATAAAAAAATAATTACAGTAAATAATGGGAGATAAAACATGGTGAAAACTATCAATAGTATCATCGTCGGTGTGGGGTTCATAGGAAAACAGCATATAGAGGCTATTTCAAGAATCCCAAATACTAAAATCATTGCTTTGGTTGAAAGTAGTCTTGAGATAGCCAAACGTAATGCTGCGATTTACGGAATTGATTACGCTTTTTCAGATCTTGATGAGGCTTTGAAACTCGATCATATTGATGTGGTCCACATCTGTACACCCAACTTCCTTCATTACGAAATGGCTAAGAAGGTCATTGAGAAGGGACTAAATGTCTTCTGTGAGAAGCCCTTATCTTTGAGTGCTGGAGAAGCGATTGAACTCGCTGAGTTGGCTCGCAAACATCAAGTACATACAGCGGTGAATCATAACTACCGGGCGAATGCTATGGTTAGGGAAATGAAACATCGTATTCAGTCGGGTTCGATTGGTCGTCCACTAATGGTCTTTGGACAGTATGTTCAGGACTGGCTAATGTTTGAGGATGACTATGATTGGCATTTTGATCCCAAACTAGTGGGACCATCACGTTCTGTTGCTGATATTGGAACTCATCTCTTTGATTTGATTCAGTTTACGATGGATCAGAAGATAACAAGAGTTTTTGCTGAGTTGGTTTTCGCTTATCCGATTCGTAAGAAGAGCGATATCGTGGGTGAGACTTTTTCTGATGTCAAATCGGGAGAGACAACGGATGTCGAAGTGGTCAATGAAGATGGCGCCTTTATCATTGCTGAGTTGGAAAATGGTGTGAAGGTCTCGATGGTGATTTCCCAGGTAACTGGTGGCTTTAAGAACGGACTGGAATTAACAATTAGTGGATCGAAACAGTCATTGACTTGGCGTCAGGAACAAGCAGATAAACTAGAGATTGGCAAGCGTGATTCAGGTAATGAAATCCTGTACGCGGATGCGAAGTATCTTGACAAATCTTTGAAACGCTTTATTGCTTTACCTAATGGTCATGCTGTTGGATGGGCGGATGCTTTTAAGAATTCCATTCAAGAGTTTTACTTGGAGATTATGGGTGATTCACATAGCGATTCAAAATCATCGGTTGATTTTGAGGATGGTGCTTATCTAATGAAATTGGTTGAGGCAGCGCTTCTGAGCGATCAAGAGAAACGCTGGGTCACACTTAAATAGGTTTTAAGATATTGAACATATACGAGTAAAGGAGGAATGTGAAGAAAAGGAATACTTAAGTCTGTAATAGGAAGTTCATTAACAAGGAGGATAAAAATGAAAAAACTATTTACGATTCTTTTAGTAATGATGATGGCATTGGCTCTAGTTGCTTGCTCCACCACTGATACACCAAATAATGGTGGCAATAATGATGGCGAGAAGAAGACTATTGTGGTTATGACACCCAATGCAACCCACGGCTTTACTGGTCAAAGTGTTAGTGATGCTCAAACAGGTACCAAAGCTTTAGCTGAGGAACACGGCCTAGAGTATAAGATTGTAACATCACCAAATGCTACTGAACAAGCTAGCCAAATTGAACAGATTGTTGCTGAGAAACCTGATATTGTTGTTCTTTGGCCTCATGATGATACACTTAAATCTGCTGCACAAGACTTAGTAGATGCTGGTATCCCTGTCTTAATTTATGACCGTCTACTTGATGATTTTGAAGAGATTTCAGAAGTCATGGGTGACAATGTCAAGATTGGTGAAGACACTGGTAAATATTTCAATGAATTCTTTGCGGATGAAGTAGCTGATGACTCAATTGAGAAACTCTACTATGTTGAATTCAAGGGTGATAACTCTTCAGTTCCTCAACAAAGAAGTGATGGCTTCCAATCAACGATTGATGATAAATTCGAAAAACTCGGTGAATGGAGCACTGGCTGGCAACGTGCTGAAGGTCAAAGACTCATGGAAGAATTCATGGGAACTCCTGACTTTGCTAAACTTGATGCCATTTTCACTCACGATGCCGAAGTCGCATTGGGTGTTCTTCAAGCGTTAGAAGGCTATGATGGAGATCATAAGGTTAAACTTGTGTCTGCTGTTTCAGAGCCTAAGCAACTGTTAGACAAAATGCAACATTACAGCGATCTAGGTATTGAAGTCGTTACATTTACGTTCAATCCTAACATGGTTGTCGATGCTGTTGAACAAGCTATTAAGTATCTCGAGGGAGAAACAATCCCTGAACTTTATCTAATTCCTACTCAAGCTGTTGATATTACTAACTATCAAGACATTGAAGGTTGGGGACAGTAACATCTTAACGGGAAGAGAGATTAACGGCTTTGTTAGTCTCTTTCCCTTTTTCTTCAGGAGGCCTTTATGACGATTAGATTCAATAATATCTCTAAAAACTTTGGTGCGACAATCGCTCTTAATGATGTCTCATTCAGTATCAAGGATCAAACTATCCTTGGTCTTTTGGGTGAGAATGGCGCTGGAAAATCGACGCTCATGAACATCTTAGGTGGCGTTCTACCACCATCAGCGGGCAGTGTTGAAATTGAGGGAGTGGAATACCATTCACTGAATGCTAACAAGGCTTTTGAGCTGGGTATCAGTTTCATACATCAGGAACTGAATCTGGTTAATGATCTGAAAGTCTATGAGAACCTCTTTCTGAATCGAGAGCTCACCAAGCACGGCTTACTGGATAAGAAGTCCATGATTGCTCGTAGCAAAGAAGTCCTAGCGAGAATGAATCTGGATATCAATCCGGAAGCGTTTATTAAGGACATCGATACTTCGCGTAAGCAGCTGGTTGAGATCGCTAAAGCTTTACTTTTTGATAGCAAGATTATTATTTTTGATGAGCCAACGACCGCTCTGACGGATACTGAAATTCAAGGGTTGTTTAAGTTAATGCGAGAATTTAAATCTCAAGGTATCACCTGTATTTATATTTCTCATAAAATGCCTGAGTTATTTCAGATTTGTGATGAGTACGTGGTATTAAGAGATGGAAAGTTCATCGCTCAGGGACTCATGAGTGATATTGATGAGAGAATAGCGACAGAATTACTTGTCGGAAAAGCGCTGGACCATAGTGCGGTCTATCTGGAGGATAATCAGTTTGAAGAAGAATCATTCAGAGTAGAAAACCTAACGTGCAGACCCTATTTCTACGATGTTAGCTTTTCGCTAAAGAAGGGTGAGGTTATCGCTATTACAGGTTTATTTGGTGATGGTCGCTCGGAACTTAGTGAGGCACTCTTTGGTGTTAGACACTGCCAAGAAGGTTCTATTTATGTTAATGATAAGCATATTTCAAAGGTCAATATCAATAACTTGATCCATTCCGGAGTAGCCATGGTTCCTAGGGACCGGAAGGAACGCTCTGTCATACATGATATGAATATTGGGGATAACCTGTCGATTGCTAACTTTAATTTTGAGAGAAGGAAACCTTTTGTTTCAGCCCATCAAGAGAGAGAGCGATATCAAAAGAACGTGAGTCTTTACTCTATTAAAGCGGCATCTGCGAAGGCACCCATTACGTCGTTGTCGGGTGGAAACCAGCAAAAGGTTATGTTTGCACGCTGGTTTGAGTTAGATAATGATGTCTACATCTTGGATAATCCAACGCAGGGGATTGATGTTGGGTCCAAGAGCGAAATCTATAGTTTAATTGCGGAACTGTCGGCGAAGGGCAAAAGTATTATTGTCTTTACGTCGGAGTTTCCAGAAATTAAGAAGATAGCCCATCGCTGCATCATTATGTATCGTGGTCGTATTAATAAAATAGTCAGCAATGAAGATCTACAAGAAGTCGATGTAATGTATTATTCAACAGGAGCTAATATTAAGGAGTCAAATCATGATCAAACCCAACAAAATAACTAAACCTGATAGTAAAGCCTTTATTAAGAATCTGGTGACGAATCATAACTATGTTTTCTCATTGGTTGTCATGACCATTATTGGATTTATTGCGAATCCAAATTTCTTGAGATTTACGAATATCATGACGCTAATGAAGTCGGCCTCCATTCTTGGGGTCCTGGCTCTTGGGATGACGCTAGTGATTTTGATTGGTCAGATTGACTTATCCGTTGGTTCAATGCTGGCTCTGACAGGTGCTCTGGCAGTGGGTGTTTATAACTCAACCTACAGTATTATCCTTACTTTAATATTCTGTTTGGGATTTGGATTCCTGTTAGGTTTATTCAATGGCTTCTTTGTTGGTAAGCTGAGAATTGCTGGATTTGTTGTCACCTTGGCGACCTTGGCAGGCTATCGTTCACTTACGGTACAAATTGGACAGGGTGGTCCATTGCTCGTGGATGTTGAGCCCTATTACGCTTCCTTGAGAAATATCGGTTATGGAAAGTTCTTTGGGATTCCTAACTTGGTCCTTATCTTTGCTTTTGCTACACTTCTTATCTGGATACTACTTACAAAGACTAAGATTGGCCGCTACATCTATGCGGTGGGATCAAATGAAAAAGCTACCATGTTAACAGGAGTTAATGTGGATCGTATCAAGATTCTTGTCTTTGCTTTGTCTGGAATGCTGGCGGGATTGGCTGCATTCATGTATATTTCCCAGATGGGTGCGGTGGATAGTGCGACAGCGGGACGTGGTTTGGAAACGGATGCGATCGCGGCTGTGGCGATTGGTGGAGTCTCGATGTCGGGAGGCCGTGGCTTTGTTCAGGGTACCTTCTTTGGGGCAATTATCTTATTCTCGATTAACAATATCTTGACGGCTCTTGGTATTCCTGCCTTTGTTAATGACTTAATCAAGGGTGGTCTGATTCTGATTGCGGTTGTGTTACAACAGCTTATTCGTAAGAGCAATAAAGACTAACCAGCTCAATTATTCAATAACATTACACCTGATCAATTGCTCGATCAGGTGTTTTTAGTATAAAGAAGAGTCAATTGTTACTAGGCTGTTGGTAGAGGGCAGTTTCTTCAGCCACTACATTAGTCAGACTCATAAGATCGTTGATGATCCTGAAAGGTGATATTTTTATTGTATTGATAAAAAAAGAGAGAAAGCCTCTCCGGTAATTCGGTGGGACAATCTCTCAACACTTAAACTATACCAAAACCAAAAAATAAATCAAGTCGGACAATATCTGTCTTCTCTACAATAGAAGCTGTTGATAAATCATTGGGAAAAAATCGGTTATGTTAAGCAGAATGTATACACACAGATAAATTTCTACGTTAACAGTATTGCTAGTTGTGGCTCAAGAACAGCCACACATTAGTAGCTCAAACGAGGTAATTATAGTTACTATACAAAAGTGAAGTAGCGCCCCGCCGGTAATTCAGCAGGACATTACTTCACTTTACATCTAAACTATATCAAAACTATGAAACAAATCAAGTCGGATAATATGTGTTTCTCCTCTACATAAAAAGAGTTGCTAGTAGCGGTTAAAAGAAAAGCCACTCTTTAGTGGCTCATTGGTCGATAATGGCAGGGGTACCAGGACTCGAACCCGGATTGACGGTTTTGGAGACCGTTGCTCTAACGATTTAACTATACCCCTATGGTGACCCGTACGGGATTCGAACCCGTGAATGCATGCGTGAAAGGCATGTGAGTTAACCG
>JAAZEC010000226.1 GCA_012512495.1 Erysipelothrix sp. | reverse complement strand
AGAGGAACGGGTTACAAGTTTGAAGCAGATATTTGAGGGACTGAGGTTCCGGGTCTTTGCGTATATTACTTTATTTGCGGCGGGTCTTTTAAGCCTGTTCTATATCCTACAGATCACGCTGTTGCCTTCCTATTACCAAAACCAGGTGTTTAAACAGGTGGAGGCGACAAGTCGCCATGTCACTGCTTTAATGAATGCGGGTGAGGAAACGATCAACTTTATGGATGTCTATGATGGATTGTATTCTGAGGCGAGCCAACATAATCTTTGTGTCTATGTCTTTGATGCGGATACGCGGATTAAGGTAGAGCTCAATTCAATGGGTTCGACCTGCTATCTGGATTATCTGATTTCCCCGACTCGTGATACAGAGGACCAACAAATCCCAATTATTGCCCAGTACGTAGAACTGGCTGATTCGTCCAGTAGTGATAATTACTACTTCACGGTACAGCCTAATGAGCTGATCAGCTCCCAATTATTCTATGGTCAGGCGACGACCGTGGATAGTCAAACTTATTACATCTTTATTAATACACCCTATGAGCTTGTCGATTCGACGGTCACGGTTTTGAAGGATCAATTTCAACTGGTCTCCCTGATTGTGTTTGCGCTGTCGATGGTGGTGGCGTTTGGGATTAGCAAACAGCTTTCGAAACCCATTGTCGATATGAGTAAGGAAGCGAAGAAGCTGGCCGATGGCGACATGAATGTACAGTTTCCTCATGGTGGTTATACCGAGATTGATAACTTGGCGGATACGCTCAACTATGCGACTCGTGAGATCCAGAAGACCGACAATCTGCGTTCTGATTTATTAGCGAACATTTCCCATGATATCAGGACACCGTTGACTATGATATCTGCGTATACGGAAATGATTCAGGATATTTCCAAGGATGACCCAATTAAGAGGGATGAACATCTGAAGATCATCATTCAGGAGGTAGGGGGTCTTAACAACCTACTGAGCGATATGATGACGCTCTCACAGGTACAATCCAATACCACAAGGTTGAATATGACGGAGTTTGATTTGGTGAGGCTCACGAAGAATATTCTTGAGACCTATAGCCAATCTAATTCCATGAATGATGTCCAGTTCCTGTATGAGGGGGTTCATAAGGCTCTGGTAGTGGCGGATGAGATCAAGACCCGTCAGATCGTACAAAACTTTTTGACTAATGCGTATAAGAACGTGGGTGAGGATCATAAGGTCATCATTAGAATTATGGTCATTGATGAAACGGGCTATGTTCGCTTAGAAGTAATTGACCATGGTAAGGGCATCTTGGAGGAAGACCTGGAACACATCTGGGATCGCTACTACAAGGGCAATAAGAACTACCAGCGAGCTCAAGAGGGTACCGGTCTAGGACTGGCTATCACTAAGGCCATCTGTGAGAGAATGGGCTTGCCGTATGGTGTCATGAGTGAGAAGGGCGAGGGTTCACTGTTCTTTGTTGAGTTCCCGATGGCTAATGAATCACTCTTTACCCGAAAGGATTATTATGAAGATACAGTTTAGTCAAACACCTTTGAACTTTCCATTGCCCATTAATCTGGCAGGTTACCTGAAGGACAGGACGGCTACCACGGTGAATGATCCACTTTATGTCAGCATGTGTATCTTAGAGGACCTGGTTCTCATCAGCATCGATGGCATTGGCGTGAGTCCGAGGCTTACGGATAGAATCAAGGAAAGAATAAAAAACTATTCAGAGATCTTTGTCTTTGGGACCCATACCCATAGTGGTGTGAAGGGTCTCATTGATACCCAGGATCGTGCCCACCCACTCTATTCACAGGGTCAGGTCTTTGGCACTTATAACGAACAAATTGAACAAACTATCTTATCCGCGGTGGATAGCTGTTTAGATAACCTAATTGAGTCTTCAAACTTAGAATTGAAACAGTTCAAGCTGGACCAGCTCTATTCCAATCGTAATGACCTCTTGAAACCCTATGAACAACGTGCGCTAAGTTTAGAGAGTGACACGTTTATCCTATTTCACTTTGCTTGCCACCCGACGATTCTAGGTCCTGACAATCAGAGCATCTCTTCCGACTTAGTCGGTGGCTTACGCTCTCAGTTCGATAAACCAGTCATGTTTATTAATGGGGCAGCGGGTGATGTCTCGACCAGGTTCTTACGGCAGGGGACTGATTTCACGGAGTGCTTGCGGTTTGGTGAAGTACTCAAACAACAATTTGATTTGGCACAACCGTTTCCAGTTAATCACCTTTTAATCGATATTAAACATTTCGGTATTACTGCCCGATTAAAGAAGAGTGATGATGTCCAAAGAAAGATAACAGAGATTGAACAAGCTATTATGACTGATCCTACCAATCGGAAGCTTCAAGCCAAGCTTGAGGGCTACCGCTTAGCTGATAAGCCTAAGACAGATCTAACGGAGTATCGACTCAACTGCGCTGTGATTGAGATCAATGGGCTCAAGTTCGTTACGTTACCACTGGAAATGGTGAGCGAGCTAACGATTGATTTAGAGTGTTACATCCTAGGTTACGCCAATGATTATGTGCTCTACATGGCCAGTAAGGACAGTTACGAAAATGAACTCTATGAAGCACTGGCTTCACCTTTTGAAAAAGGCGAGGCAGAGAGACTTATCCAGAAGATAAAGGAGCAATTATAGTGAAGACGATTGACAACTATTTAGATTATATTGTGGCTCAAATTAACAAGCTTAAAGAGACCCAGGCAAACGCAATTGAACAGGCTGCCCAGCTGATTGCGGATAGGCTCATGAAAGATCATTACCTCTACGTGTTTGGTAGTGGCCATTCACATATGATTGCTGAGGAGCTCTATGCGAGGGCTGGAGGTCTGGTTCAGGTGAAGGGGATATTACCTCCGGAACTGATGTTGCACGAGTTTCCGACTAAGAGCACCTTTATTGAGAGACTCGATGGCTATAGTGAAAACCTCTTGAAGCACTATCCCATTAACGATGAGGATGTTCTTATTATTGTTTCCAATTCTGGACGTAACAATGTCATTGTTGAGATGGCCTTGGCGGCTAAGAATAGAAACATACCGATTATTGCGATTACGAGTGTGACTCATTCTAGTAGTGTTGAGTCCCGTCATTCTAGTGGACAGCGCTTGAAGGATATTGCTGATATTGTGATTGATACTCTAACGCCTCCAGGGGATGCTGGTTACTATCTTGAGGGTGTTGAGACCCCAGTGGGTCCTCTTAGTAACCTCATGGGTATCGCGATCGCGGAAACGATTAGTGTTCGTGTGGTCGAGATTGCTAAGGAACACAATATCATCCTTCCTGTTCTTAGAAGCTCTAACCTCGATGGTGCTGATGAACGTAATAACGAGTTGTTTAAGAAGTACTTAAGCTAAAAAACACGAGCATCGCTCGTGATTTTGCATATTTCTAACAATTAATGAGTTCGCATAAGATAGAATAACTAAAAAAACATCCACTTTAATTATGAATATTGTTTTCACTATTGAATATTATTATATAGACAGT
>JAAZEC010000225.1 GCA_012512495.1 Erysipelothrix sp. | reverse complement strand
GGTATTTTTTCATACAGACTCCTTGTGTGCTTTCTAATTATAAAACGCACCAGCTATAAAGTCAAAATCTAATATTAGTCCAATCTATTGCATCTGTGGAAAAACTCTGTATAATAGGACAAGGGTTTAATAAATACAATATTAAGTTTAACTTAGTTAAACAAGAAGGGAGCAGGGTTATGAACATTGGTCAACGGCTAAAACGATTGCGAACCAAGAATGGTTTAACACTCGAAGAACTAGCAAATCGCTCAGAACTAACCAAGGGTTTTCTCTCTCAGGTGGAGAGGGAACTGACATCTCCATCGATTAGCAACCTCAGCAATATTCTGGAGGCGCTTGGCGTCACCCTGGGAGAATTCTTTAAGGATACAGAGCTGACTAAGAAAGTTTTTAACCAGGAGGACTTCTTCCTTCAAGAAGAGGAAGGGTATCAGATTCAGTGGATCGTGCCCAATGCTCAAAAGAACAAAATGGAGCCGATCCTAATTGAGATTGCTTCACAGGAGAAATCCAAGGTGATCGAACCTCATGAAGGTGAGGAATTAGGCTATGTCTTGTCGGGGAAAATTGAGCTGATTCTTGAGGACGAGAGCCTAGTTGTCAAGAAGGGTCAGACTTTCTATATCGATGGCAACCAAGCCCACTACCTTATTAACAAAGCGAAGAGTAATGCCCAGGTGCTATGGATTTGCACCCCACCAATATTCTAGGAGGAAAGAATGGAAAAATTAATTCAATTTGAGAACATCATCAAAGAGTTCGATGGTCAATTAGTATTAAAAGGGATTAATCTCGACATTTACGAGAATGAGTTTGTCACGCTATTAGGGCCAAGTGGTTGTGGAAAGACAACACTCTTGAGAATCCTAGGGGGCTTTCTTGAACAAAACGAGGGTAAAGTTTATTTCGATGGGATCGAGATCTCCAAGGTCCCGGCCTATAAAAGAGAGATTAATACAGTCTTTCAAAGGTATGCTTTGTTTCCACATATGAACGTGTTTGATAACATTGCCTTTGGCCTGAATATTAAGAAGGTCAGCAAGGATGTTATTACTCAGAAAGTTACTCGTATCCTGGAACTTGTGAACCTACAAGGCTACGAGGAACGTGCTGTCACCCTGCTTTCTGGGGGCCAACAACAACGGGTAGCCATTGCGAGGGCACTGGTCAATGAACCTAATGTTCTCCTGCTAGATGAGCCGCTAGGGGCTCTAGACTTGAAGCTTCGCCAGGAGATGCAAGTTGAACTTAAGAAGATTCAAAAAGAAGTTGGTATCACCTTTATTTATGTCACCCATGATCAGGAAGAGGCACTCACGATGAGTGACAAGATCGTGGTCATGAATAATGGGGAGATCCAACAAATAGGAACTCCTATCGATATCTATAATGAACCGGAGAATCGCTTCGTTGCTGATTTCATCGGTGAGTCAAATATCTTTGATGGCGTCATGATCGATGACTACCGGGTCTTCTTTGATGGTAAGGAATTTGAATGTGTCGACTATGGCTTCAATGATGAAGAGGAAGTCGATGTCGTACTCCGTCCAGAAGATCTTGATATCGTTGAGAAGGATCAAGGGAAACTCCCTGGCGTTGTTAAGTCAATTCTGTTTAAGGGTGTTCATTATGAAATTGTCGTGGAAACAGAAATGCGTGAATACATTGTCCATACTACCGATCTGGTAGATATTGGCAAGGAAGTCTCACTAGACTTCTACCCAGAAGACATCCATGTCATGTCCAAGCTTGAGGCCTACTAGCTATGAATAGCTTAAGAAAATTAACCTATCCTTATGTGGGATGGATGGCTCTGTTTATTGCGGTACCAACTTTTCTTATCTTGCTCTATGCTTTTACGGCTCAAGGAAACGATGTTGTCTCCATTCAGTTTACGCTGGATAATTTCAGGAAGTTTCTGGACCCTCTCTTCATATCGATTCTTTGGAAGTCGTTGGTCATCGCTTTTCAAACCACGATTCTGTGCCTACTCCTAGGCTATCCTGTGGCGTTTGTCATTAGCCGGATGAACCAGAAGCACCAGTTGTTAATGATGTTGTTAATCACGATGCCAACCTGGATCAACATGTTGATCCGTACCTATGCTTGGATATCACTTCTATCAGACCATGGCATCATTAATAACATCCTATCGATGCTTGGTATTGGACCGCTTAAAATGATGTATACAGACTTTGCTGTGGTGTTAGGAATGGTCTACAACTTCCTACCTTTCATGATTCTTAGCATTTATACTCAGTTGGCTAAGCTGGATAACAGTCTGATTGATGCCAGCTATGACTTAGGGGCCAATCGCTTCATGACTTTTCGTAAGGTGATCTTCCCGCTCTCCATCCCTGGAGTCCTATCGGGAATTACCTTGGTGTTCCTACCTGCGGTGTCGAGTTTCGTTATCCCTAAATTTCTGGGTGGCGGTTCCTACGTACTGATTGGTAATCTGATTGAAACGCAATTTATTGTCTCGGGTCAATGGAACTTTGGGTCGGCTGTTTCACTCATTATGACTATTATTATTCTTATCTCCATGAGCATTACTCGTCGTTTAGAGAAAAATGTCGAGGAAGAGAGCTCAAAGTTAGAGAGGGGGCTACATCTTGACACCAAGTAAATCAACACAATGGCTATCTCGTCTCATGATTGCCCTCTGTCTGTTATTCTTCTACTTGCCAATCATTATTATGATGATCTTCTCGTTTAACTCATCGAAATCATTGACGAATTTCGAGGGGTTCTCACT
>JAAZEC010000224.1 GCA_012512495.1 Erysipelothrix sp. | reverse complement strand
TTCATTTTGATCCAAGACCACCTGACCATTATTAAGCACATAGCCATCCCATTTAACAAGTTGTTTCACTTCACTCTGTAAAGACTTCAAAGAGCGCCCCGTCGAGAGGTGAAGGCGATAGCCCTGTTGTTTCAACTGTTTGATCGTCTTGATTGTTGACTCATCAAGCTTATTGGTCCGTGGATTAACCAGTGTGCCATCCACATCAAAGAAAAGATCTCTTATAACTTCCATTTATCTTCAAACGTCCCATCCAATAAATCATTCAGTACTTTCATGACGCCCTCATCATTATTCGATGGTGCCATAAAATTGGCAATTTCCTTAATTTCCGTAACCGCGTTCTCCATCGCAAACGAATAGTCCACGACTGACAACATCTCATAGTCATTCATGTAGTCACCAAAGACAATGACCTCGCTAGGCTTGATATCATGATAGGCCATATACTGCTTCAAGGATTCCCCCTTGTTCACAGTCGTCGACATCACATCCCACCAAATGGGACCCGAACGTACAATCGTCACATCATTCATATCATCAAATAGATCAGCAATGGGCAGGCTCTCCGAGAAATCAAGTACCGCTACCTTCCCAATCAGATCATTCACCTCATCATACGAATCGTGTTCAATCTTCTTCGAGTAATAGTGTGCCAGCTCCTCATTGATCTTTGAATCCTCAAAGTAAAGCTGGTGAGCACCCTCTTGTCCCGACATTATCAAAGGAACATCATAAGGACTGAGACGCTCAATCACCACTTTCGTATCGCTCTCACTCATAGTATTCGAAGCGACCAACGTGTGACCATCATACACAAACGTGCCATTATCACTAATAAACACAAAGTCCTTCGCATGTTTCTCAAACAATGAACTCAATGATTGAAACTGCCTGCCACTACCAATACCAAACTTAATACCAACATCCTTTAATTGACTAACCACACTATCAAACTGGACAGGAAGCTTTTTATCATCATTCAAAAGCGTCCCATCCATGTCACAAATAACCAGTTTAATCATTAAACAACTGCCAGATATTACTCACTGGATTCCTCTTAACAATTGCTTCAATCGTCTTCGCCAACATATAAGCGATCGAAATCTGTTTCAATTTAGGCTCCTTACGCATTTCATCCGTTAGCTCAATCGAGTTAGTCACGACAAGCTCACGAATATCGGAATTATGAATGCGATCGAGGGCCGGTCCAGACAAGATACCATGCGTGCAAGCACAATAAACATCCTTCGCACCACGATCATACAACATCTTGACACCACCCACCAGAGAACCTCCAGTATCCACGATATCATCAATAATAATGGCCACCTTACCCTCAACATCACCAATTAGGCTCATAGCCTCAGCAACATTAGGTTGGGTTCTCCGCTTATCAATAATCGCAATCGTAGAATTAGGAATGACATCACTCAGCTTACGAGCACGAGTCGCACCACCATGGTCTGGTGATACAATAACCACTTCGTCCTCAAAATGCATCTGGCGATAGTACTGCCCAATAATTGATACGGCCGATAAATCATCAATCGGAATATCAAAGAAGCCCTGAATCTGAGGCGCATGCAAGTCAATAGTAACGACACGGTCCGCACCCGCTACAGACAACAGGTCAGCCATCAGCTTCGCCGTAATAGGTTGGCGAGCCCGCGCCTTACGATCCTGACGAGCATAGCCATAGTAAGGCATGACAACCGTCACTTCACCCGCAGAGGCTCTCTTCATTGCGTCTAGGGCAATCAGCACTTCCATGTAATTCTCTGACACTGGGCGTGAAGTCGACTGAATAATGAAGACATTCTTCCCTCTCACTGATACTTCAGGTTCCACCAGGATTTCACCATCTGAGAACTGAACGATATTCACTGGCGAGCGCTCTATCTGTAAATGGGCACAAATCTCATCCGTTAGCTTAACACTGCTGCTCAGTGAAAAAACGATCGTGTCTTTCATTGTTATACTTTCCCCTTTTCAATTTTCTCTTTATTCTTATATTTAATACCATAACCCGCTTTATCAATCCGTGGTGCCCGCTCAATCACGAGATCACCCTCCTGCACATCATCCGTAATTGTTGCCCCAGCGGCCACGACCGCGTTCTTACCCACCGTGATAGGCGCGATTAGATTCACATTCGAACCAATAAAAGCCCCATCCTCAATGACAGTACGATGCTTATTCACGCCATCATAGTTAACAGTCACCACTCCACAGCCAATATTGACATGGCTACCAACGGTGCTATCCCCAAGATAGCTTAAATGAGCACAGCGCGAATCAAAGCCAATGTGCGTATTCTTTAACTCCACAAAGTTACCAATCCGATTCTTATCCTCAACAAGGCTTCCTGCCCGAATATGAGCATTAGGTCCCACGGACACATCATTACGAACCTCAGAATCGATAATCTTCGAAGACTCAATAACACAGTGATTCCCAACCACGCTATTAGTGATGACACTACCACTATGAATAATCGTATCCTCACCAATCACGCTCTTACCACGAATCATGACATTCGGATAAATAATCGTATCCTGGCCAATCTGAGCATCCGTTGAGATGTAGGTGTTCTTTGGATCAATCAGCGTCACACCCTCGCTCATCCAATGGCAATTGACATGTTCCTGTAACCAGGCAGAGGCCTTCGCCAATTGAAGTCTGTCATTGATACCCATGACTTCATCGATATCGCTAACACGAATGGTCTTAATACTATGGTGGTTCTTCGCAAACATTTCCACAAGATCCGTAATGTAATATTCACCTTGACTATTATCATTGGTTAGATCACCTAAATATTTGAAAAGCAATTCATTGTCAAAGCAATAAATTCCGGTATTAATTTCCTGAAGATGCTTCTCCGATTCGCTCGCATCACGATATTCCACAATCTTTTGAACCTCGCCCAGCTTACCACGAACAATCCGTCCATACATCCCCGGATCATCCAGCTCGGCCGTCAAAATGACCATATCGCTATTATCAGCCTGTTCGAATAGGTTCTCCATCGTCTCAGGTAAAATCAGAGGCACATCACCATATAAGAGAATGGTCTTACCCTTTTTATCCTTCAGGTCACTGACCATCTGAACCGCATGGCCCGTTCCCAACTGTTCACTCTGAATCGCATATTGAACCCTATTACCAAGATAGTTCATAATGTGTACTTTTTGATAACCGACGACCACATGAGTACTCTGTACTTCAAGCTTCTCCAGACGATCATTCAAATGACCAATCATTGGTTTACCCGTAATTTCGTGCATCACGTTGTTCAGTGAAGTCTTCATACGAGTACCCTTACCTGCCGCCAACACAATCGCATATTTCATAGTCTATCCTCCACACATCTATTGTATCGAAATGTCACGCAAAGTGAAAGTTCAATCT
>JAAZEC010000031.1 GCA_012512495.1 Erysipelothrix sp. | reverse complement strand
TGCATGGAGAGCTATCAATCGATTACGCATGATTTTGATACTCCTCCTTTGACAATGGGTGGTGGCACCTATGCTAGAGTTTTGGATAATCATGTGGCCTTTGGTCCAGTCATGCCCAAGCGTCCCTATCCAGAATACGTCGGTGGACCACACGAGAAAGATGAAGCGGTCGAAATTGAGACGCTGATTCAAGCGACAGCCATCTATGCGACGACGCTCTTGAAGCTAGCGGGCGAATAAATGCGTGCACGTAAGAAACCATGGACCCAAGAAGTCTTACAAGAAGCCATGGAACAGGACTTGCTCATTAAAGAGCCAGAACAGCTGAAAGGCAAATGGAAGAAACACTTACAGACAAATAGCTTACATGTCGAGATTGGTTCAGGAAAAGGGGACTACTTCGTGGGAATGAGTTCGCTTTATCCGGAAGAAGGCTGGGTCGGCATCGAAAAAGATTCGGTAATTGCGGGCTATGCCTTGAGGAAGTCTTTTGGGGTGATCGGTAACAACGGGAAATTCATTAACGATGATACTATCAAGATTGATCTCTGGTTCAATGAGAATGAGATTGATGTCATACACCTTAATTTCTCAGATCCATGGCCTAAGAAGGCACATCATAAGCGTCGCTTAACGACTCCTAGTTTCGGCCAAACCTATCAGACCTTACTGAAGAATGGTGGTCAGATTATCCTCAAGAGTGATAACCAGCAATTCTTTGAAGACTCACTGGTTGTTCTCAGCAAGAGTTTTGAGCTAGAAGACATCTGGGTTGATTTTCGTAGTAAGGAGCATCCAGAGGATATCATTTCCGAATATGAACAGCGATTTATCGATTTGGGACAACCCATTTATAGAAGTATATGGAGGAATAGAAAATGAGAGAAAGAGCGATAGAATTACTAGAAGAACTAACCACGATTGACGGCATTTCGGGACATGAAAAATATGTCTCCAGATACCTCAAGACACAATACGAAGACCTTGCGGATGAGATTGTCTATGACAACCTAGGATCTATCTTTGCGATCAAAAAAAGCAAGACTCCTAATGCTAAAAGGGTCATGGTCAGTGGGCACATGGACGAGGTTGGTTTCCTTGTTAGAGTGATTAATGACAATGGAACCATCTCTATGCATCCAATTGGTGGTTGGTTCTCACAGAATCTTTTGAGCCATCGCGTGACCATTACTAACTCTAAGGGTGAGACGTTCAAGGGAGCGATTGCTTCGGTTCCACCTCATTTATTGAGTGAACAACAACGTAATCAACCTTATAATATAGATGCCATGCTCATTGACATCGGAGCTACCAGTAAACAGGAAGTTCTCGATAAGGGAATTAAGACTGGTGACATGATTGTATTGGAAGGGTCTTTTGAAAGACTTAGCGAAGATCGCCTCTTGTCTAAGGCGTTTGATAATCGTTATGGCTGTGCCATCAGTGTACAGATTCTTGAAGCGCTCAAGGATGTCGAACTACCTTTTGATTTAGTGGTTGGGGCTACTGTCCAGGAAGAGGTCGGCTTAAGGGGAGCGAAGAGCGCCGCCAATATGATTAAGCCAGATCTATCTATTGTCTTGGATTGTTCACCTGCTAATGATCTGAATGGCGACCGTAAGGCCCTTGGTTTTCTAGGTGAGGGTGTGCTCGTTCGGGTAGTAGATGGCAACTTCATTGCTCATCAGGGTTTTATTGAATATTTCGTTGACATATGTCAACAGCACAATATCAAGCATCAACCGTTTATTTCAGCGGGTGGGACAGATGCTGGTGCGATTCATACCAGTGGTAATGGTATTCCTACGTTGACCTGCTGTATTTGTGCTCGTAATATCCATACGAGCTCTTCGGTTATGGATTTGAATGACTACGAGTCAGCTTTAAATGCATTAAAAGAATTGCTAATCAGTTTGAATAACGATAAAATAGAGGCAATTACCAAGTCAAATCGTTAAATCAAGAAAGAAGGGACTGGCATCATGTTTAAACGACTTAAGTCACTGTTGTTTGAAGAAGAAGTTGAACTCGAGGAAGAGGAACAGCTTGATTTCTCTTCGCTTCCAAAGGAGGAAGAAGTGATGGTCCATGAAGTCGTCACGGAAATCGTTGCTCCTGAAGAAGAGGTTGTAGAACCTACCGTTAAACGGATCGATGTTGATGAACCACCTAAGAAAACAGTCAAACCGACTCCAGCTCCCGTCGTGAATCTCAAGAAGACTCACTTGGTAGCGGAGGATTATACGCCGCAATCAGTCATTTCACCGATGTTTGGTCTGACCGAAGCGGAGATGCAGAAGTCGATACAGATGGATTCCATGATGAAGAAGCGTCCTGATAAATCGGTTGAATCGAAGGTCATTTCGCCAATGTTTGGTCAACTGAATCATGACGATAGTACGAGTCTTCCAAAAAAGAAGAAGCAACCCAAGAAGGATCAGAAAGTTAACATGACCCTTGAGGAGATGCTGAATATAGAGAATCAGGAAGAGATGGAATTCACACTTTTTGATGTGGCCTTGGACTCGGAGGAGTTTCAGAGTCGCGAAAACAACAAATTCATTGATGTGGATCAATCACTGGACGAAACCGATGGCTTGAAAATTATGAAGGGTGACAATTAACTAATGAAGTTACATTTTATAGGAATTAAGGGTTCTGGTATGTCGTCTCTGGCTTTGATTGCGAAATCTCTGGGCTACACTGTTCAGGGTTCCGATGTCGATAATTTCATATTTACGCAGACAGCACTTGTTGAAGCGGAGATACCAGTATTGAGTTTTTCTAAGGACAATATTGAGGACAATTCGACGGCGATTATCGGAAATAGTTTCGATGAGCGTAACGAAGAGGTTGTCGAGGCTTTAGCGAATCCGACTGTGACAACTTTCCGATACTATGAGTTCCTCTCAAAGATCATGCAAGATTATGTGTCTGTATCGGTGGCGGGTAGCCATGGCAAGACTACGACGACGGGTATGTTAACGAAACTGCTCTCTGCCATGAAGTCAACTGGCTATCTGATTGGTGATGGTACGGGTACTTTGAAAGAGGATTCTGATTACTTTGTGGTGGAATCCTGCGAATACAAGGATACGTTTCTTAATTATTCACCGGACTATGCCATTATCACGAACATTGATTTAGACCATGTTGATTACTTTAAATCGATGGATCAATATGTTCATTCCTT
>JAAZEC010000223.1 GCA_012512495.1 Erysipelothrix sp. | reverse complement strand
GTTACCATGAAAATAAACAAAATCAGTAAGAGCGATTTATCGAGAATAAAAGATTCGGATTTTTCAATATGTTTCTTTGTCATGGGGTAAGTATATCACGATTCAACGTTTCAGGAAATGCGGGACTATGGTGTATAATAGACACAATGTCAAGTAAGGAGAAACCACCATGGAAGTCATTTTGATACGTCACGGAGTAGCTGAAGAACACAGTCAAGCTAAACCAGACGATAAACGAGAACTCACAGAAAAGGGTATCGAAAGACTTAATGCTCTATTCCCCATTTTTAACAAGCAACTTAGCAGTAATTCAATGACCCGTATCTGGACCTCTCCTTTAACACGAGCCGTCCAGACCGCAGCGCTTCTCTGTGACCATCTGAACATCAATGATTTTGAAAAGTATCCCTTCATTGCGACGGGTGAAACCAGTGCCTTCTTACAAGCTATCTACGCCCAGGATGTACGCTCCCGCCTGATTCTAGTCGGCCATGAGCCCATCCTCTCGCACTGGACCAAGCAGCTGACCGGTCAATCAATCACCTTCACCAAAGGAATGATTCTCAGCATTGAGGTGGCCGATGCACAGCCACGCTTAGGTACAATCAATTACAGTCTAGACCCAAAGAAAGAGTTGAGGTAGCCCATGAGCAATGTCTCCCCCATGTTACAACAATACCTAAGCATGAAACAGGAAGTCCCAGGGGCGCTCCTTCTCTTTAGACTAGGAGATTTCTACGAGGCCTTCTTTGAAGATGCTAGAATTGTCTCCAATGAACTCGATCTGGTGCTAACCGAAAGGGCTGCCGGCAATAACCAGAAAGCCCCCATGTGCGGTGTACCCCATCACGCTGTCAGTAGCTACATTCAACGACTCGTCACCAAAGGCCACAAGGTCGCCATGGCGGAACAGATGGAAGATCCGGCAGAAGCCAAAGGATTGGTCCATCGTGAGATTGTTAAAATCATAACTCCCGGATTAAACATCGACCAAGATGAGAAACAGGTCAATCAAATCGTCTCCATTGAATCGGATCTGACAGACTACCACCTTGTCTTCTTCAACCTGTCCCTCAACCATTCCAGCACCCTCAGCATTGAGAAGGACTTCTCGCTCTTGACACTCACCCTGCTACAAAACCACGTGGTCGAAGTCATACTCGATGACCAGGAACTCATGAGTGAACTATCCAAAAGTAGCTACTTCCTGTTATCGACCCACCGCGTAAAGAGTAAAGGCAGTCCACAATCCATCGCTGAAGAGCGCTTGTTATCCTACCTAGAGTTTACTCAGAAACAACGTGTAGAACCCAAACCTCAAAACAATCAACAAGCCATCATGGCAGTCGATTATTCCAGTGCGCTCAACCTGGAGCTCACGGAGTCCATTCGCCATAGCTCGAAAAAGAACACCCTATGGGGCTTTCTCGATAAGACCTGTACGACAATGGGTTCACGAAGGCTCAGGGAATGGATTCTAAAACCTCTTTACAGTAGTGAGAAGATCATGTTACGACAAGACAAAATCGCCTACCTGATTGATCATTTCCTCATCGCACACCAGATGAGTGAACAGCTCACTAAAATCGCCGATATCTATAAGATCAATACGAAAATCAGCTATCAGAGCGCCAGCGCCCAAGAGCTGGTCCGTCTGAAACAATCGCTGTTAGCCATTCAAGATCTCAAGGAGTTATTGAAAGAGTCCCCATTAGATGAGATGAGCGAACTGCCAGACATGGCAGACATCATCGACCTCTTATCTAAGACACTCCAGGATGAAGTCCCTGTTTATCTTAAGGATGGACAGACCATCAGAGAGGGTGTCAACCAGGAGCTTGATGAACTGCGGGCCCTCTTAGCCGACAGTAATTCCTGGCTCTTAGAGTATGAAAACCAACAGAAACAACTTACGGGCATCAAGAACCTGAAGGTCGGTTATTCACGGACCTTCGGCTATTATATTGAAGTGTCTAAGAGCCAAGTCCATCTGGTCGATGAGTCGCTAGGCTATAAGCGTAGGCAGACCCTCACAAGTGGACAACGCTACATTTCACTTGATTTGAAGGCTCAGGAAGATAAGATAACTACTGCTAAGGATCGTATCCTGGCAATCGAGAACCAGTGTTTCGAGGAACTCTTGAAACAGTGTTTAGACTACACCACCTTGTTGGACGACATCGCGACCCGTGTCAGTGATACCGATGTGCTCTATGCTTTGTCAATCATCTCTGGTCAAAGCGGCTACGTCAGACCAACGTTCACAACTTCTAAAGCCATCAACATTATCGATAGCTATCACCCTATTCTAGAGACCACCTTGAAGCAGCACGACATCATCGCCAATGATGTGAAGCTGAGTGAAACCGAAGATGTCATGATCTTAACCGGCCCAAACATGGGCGGAAAATCGACCTACATGAGACAGGTCGCTTTAATCGTGATTATGGCTCAGATGGGTTGTTACGTGCGTGCCAAACAGGCTACTTTACCACTGTTTGATGCGATCTATACGCGAATGGGAGCGAGCGATGACATTCTCATGGGTCAATCGACCTTCATGATTGAGATGTCAGAGGCTAATTATGCCCTGAGTAGAGCGACGAAGCATTCCCTGATTCTGTTCGATGAGATCGGACGAGGTACCTCGACCTATGATGGAATGGCAATCGCCAAGGCCATCATTGAATACATAGCGACTAAGATCAAAGCTACCTGTATCTTCTCTACCCACTATCATGAGATAACGGATCTGGAAGAGGTTTATGATAATGTCATTAACTGCCAGGTTGGTGTCTTAGAAGAGAAGGATAAAATCACCTTCCTGTATCATGTGGTTCCGGGTAAGGCCGATAAGAGCTATGGAATTCATGTGGCTAAATTGGCGGAACTTCCCTATAGCCTAATTCAAGCCGCGAATAAAAACTTAAGAGAACTTCAAAAGAACAATTCGAGTCAATCGACCATCGTTTATGAACAGTCCCCCTTGGAAGATGAGTTGGTGGATGTTCTAACGAAACTCGATATCAATAAGATGAGTCCACTAGAGTCACAGGCGGTGCTGATTCAACTGGTTGAAATGATTGGAGAGAAGGATTAATGAGTAAGATCATCCAATTAAATGAACAGATGGCCAATCGAATTGCTGCTGGTGAAGTCGTTGAACGACCAGCGGGAGTTGTTAAGGAACTGGTGGAGAATGCGATCGATGCGGGTGCGAGCGAGATTAGCGTTGAGTATCGCGCGGGTGGTCTTGAATCCATCATCGTGAGTGACAATGGTGAGGGCATGGACCAAGTGGATCTAAGGAATGCCTTCAAGCGCCATTCGACCTCAAAGATATCCAAAGAAGCTGATTTACATGCGATTGGTTCTCTGGGTTTTCGTGGTGAGGCACTGCCTTCCATCGCGAGTGTCGCGATCGTCAAAGCAATCTCATCTTATAACCATCAGGGTTATGAAATACAGATTAATAATGGTAAGGAAATGTTGTTTCAGCCAGCCTCCCATGGACGGGGCACGACGATCGAGGTGTCTAGCCTCTTCTTTCGTCTGCCGGCACGGTTAAAGTTTCTGAAGTCCCCCCAATATGAGGCGACTAGAATTAATGCCTTGATGCATTCGTTTGTGCTGGGTTATCCACAGATTGCTTTTAAAATCAGTAATGAGAATCGGACAGTTCTAGAG
>JAAZEC010000030.1 GCA_012512495.1 Erysipelothrix sp. | reverse complement strand
CGACTGATAAGAAGAAGTTTGCGCTCATGTCCGATGTATCATTACTATGGGATATTGATAAGCACTACTCCCGTAAGGAGAATGCCTTCTTCCCACTGATGGAGAAGTATGGCATTACGGCACCACCAAAGGTCATGTGGGGTGTTGATGATGAGATTCGCGAAATGATTAAGAGCTTTAAGAAAACATTGAACTCGCATCAAATTTCCGTAATTGAGTCTCAATTTGAAGCGATGTCCCATGAGATAACCGAGATGATATTCAAAGAAGAAGAGATTCTCTTACCGATGGTCTTGGAGACATTCACGGAAGATGAATGGCTTCAGATCGCGGACGACTCGGTAGAAATAGGTTACTGTATTGTATCTCCTGAGAAGGAATGGATACCACAGCGTAAGAATTTCGTTGAGGCGTATCGCCAGGACCAACAGCGTGCTGCTAGTAAGGAAGACTTGGATGCTCAGAACATTCGCTTTGCGATTGGGTTCTTGAACAAGCCTGAGTTGGAAGCTGTGTTGAACACGTTGCCACTGGATATTACCTTTGTGGACAAGAATGATACGGTTAAGTATTTCAATCAAGCAAAAGATCGTTTCTTTGCTCGTACGAAGTCGGTCATTGGTAGAACGGTTCAGAATTGCCATCCACCACATTCGGTCAATACTGTGGATCGTATTCTGGATTCATTCAAGAATGGGACCAAGGATTCAGAGAGTTTCTGGATCGACCTACATGGTGCCTTCCTGTACATCTCTTACTATGCACTTCGCGATGAAGCGGGTGAATACATGGGATGTCTTGAGGTGACTCAGAACATTAAACCATTCAGAGAGCTCGAGGGCCAAAAGAGGCTTCTAGAAGATTAAGGCTAGTTTAGACAGGGGAAACCCTGTCTTTTTTTATCGATTAGGCGAATCTTTGTTCCATATGTTATAATTTTAACGTGAAGCAGTACCAACTCCAATTCCAATATAAGATCTAAAAGAAAAGTTTTTTTCGTCTTCTTAGAGAGGAGTCAACATGATAAATTTTAACAATGTATCGATGTCTTATGGTGACAACCTCATCATCAAGAACATGAACCTACATATCCCCAAAGGTGAACTGGTGGTTTTAATTGGTCCTTCAGGTTGTGGTAAGACCACGAGCCTGCAACTGATGAACCGTTTGATCGATCCCGACTCGGGTACTATAGAAATTGATGGCAAGGACATCCATAAGGTCAATGTGATCGATTTGAGGCGCCAGATTGGCTATGTCATTCAGGAGATTGGTCTTTTTCCCCATATGACCATTCGTCAAAATATCGAAATCGTTCCCAAACTCTTAAAATGGGACGAGAAGAAGCGCTTGGCCAGGACCCAGGAGCTCATGAAGATTGTGGGATTGAACCCTGAGGAATTCATGGATCGCTATCCTGCCAAAATGAGTGGTGGACAACAACAGCGGATTGGTTTTTTGAGGGCCTTGGCGGCCGACCCACCGATTATCCTCTTGGATGAACCGTTTGGGGCACTGGATCCTGTGACTCGTGATTCCCTTCAGGATGAGTTGAAAAGACTCCAGAAAGAATTAAATAAAACGATGGTCTTCGTGACCCATGATATGGATGAGGCAATCAAGATTGCGGATCGGATTGTCATAATGAATGAGGGTCAAATCGTTCAATATGATACACCGGAGGAAATCCTGTTGAATCCTGCGAATCAGTTTGTTGAAAAGTTCAT
>JAAZEC010000222.1 GCA_012512495.1 Erysipelothrix sp. | reverse complement strand
CAATAACCTCTATCGCCACGAGAACCGTATTGTTGTCGAAGCAGGCTATTCACTGCCATCACTGGCCTACTATGCCATGAAAGAAGGGTACTCCGGGCTCGAATGGGCCGGTGGAATCCCTGGAACTGTCGGCGGCGCTCTCTACATGAATGCCGGAGCCTATAACTCCAGCATAAGCGAAGTCGTCGAAGAAGTGCTAGTCATGAAGGGCGACACCCTTGAATGGCTCAGTGTTAGTGATTGCCAATTTGGTTACCGTCATTCTCTCTTCCAAGAACATTCCGATTGGATCATTATAGCCGCACGATTATCGCTTACTCTAAGCGATTCAGAAGCCATCGAAACCATGATGATGGAAAGAAGAGAAAGAAGATTAGCAACGCAGCCCTTAACCCAATACACCTTCGGCTCCTGTTTTAGAAACCTGGACAAACCCAGCTGGCAATATGTCGATGCCCTTGGACTTCGGGGCTATCAGGTGGGCGGGGCACAGGTCTCAGAGATGCACAGCAATTTTATCGTCAATCTCGAAAACGCCACCTTTGAGGATGTCCATAGCATTATCAAAACCATCCAGCGCCAGGCCAATCAACAGTTTGGAGTTGATTTAGTGCTAGAAGTGGAGCAGTTTAATTGGAAACAAACAACCAAACAACCTTAGCCTCCATCCAAGAGGAAATCAAACGCAAGAAAGCACGCAAGAAAAGAAGACGGTTCCGTGCCTGGCTGAAGATTACCGCTCTTCTGATTCTACTAGCCCTACTGATCTTTGTGGTCGTCAAGTATGAACAGAGTTCCTACTCCAAAGTATCGCTAGTAACCATCAAGAATAACCGCTACGTCGATGACCAGGAGATCCTCAGCTACAGTAAGCTGGAAGTCGGCGACAGAATTTACCTAAAGCTTGGCATGTTGATAGAAAACGATCTTAACAAACACCCCTTTATTGAAACCAGCACGATCAAGGTCGACTACCTGCATCAATCTGTTTCTATCTGGGTCGAGGAAACGACGTTCATCGGTTATCTCACTGACAACAACGAGACTTTCCTTCTCAGCAAAGCAGGGGAGATGTTGCCGATAACGGATTTGTCATTAATAGCGGACTTACCTCACATTCGGGGCTACACGGCAGAGATGATGCCAGAGCTTGTGAAGTTTCTGAATCGAATCGATAGCTCTGTCTATGGTTTGATCAGTGAAATGAGAAGGGCACCCGCTTCGTATGACGAAACCCAAGTCGAGCTCTTGATGAGTGATGGCATTATTGTCACATCACCGATAAATGGGCTTGAACTGTTGACGAGTGAGAACTATTATGGTGTAATCAATAGGTTAGATTCGGACAAGCGCTGTATCTTAATTGATCCCTATACGCAATCGATGGTGGCATCAATCTGCCAGTAATCAGTGTCTTTCAATTAACAAAAAGCTTGTGATATAATGAAACATATGTTAGGAGGAAATAGAATGTCAATAGATAGAACAACCCAATTGGGTTCCATTGTTATCTCTAATGATGCGGTCGCGATGCTTGCGGGCGGTGTTGTTATGGAATGTTATGGTGTCGTGGGGATGGCATCACAAAAATTACTAAAAGACGGTTTCGCTGAACTGCTCAAAAGAGACAATTATTCACGCGGCGTGGTCGTTAAGAAAAACGAAGAAGGTTATGAAATTGACCTCTATGTTATCTTGTCCTATGGAGTTAAGTTGAGTGAAGTGGTCGCTTCCATTCAGGAAAAGGTCAAATATACATTAGAAAAAACACTCGAACAATCTTTTACAAGGGTCAATGTCTATGTCCAAGGCATTAAGGTAATGAAGTAATGACGATCCTCAATGCCAGTCAGTTCAAGCTGATGATTGAAAGTGGCAAAAACAACCTCTTTAACAATTATCAGGAGATTGACCAACTCAATGTTTTCCCTGTCCCAGATGGCGACACGGGAACCAATATGAACTTGACCTTCACCAACGGTTACAATGACATTAAGAACTTGCCCACCAACCACATCGGTCAACTCAGCAAGGAGTTTTCACGCGGGCTGCTCATGGGAGCACGCGGTAACTCCGGAGTTATCCTCTCCCAGATCTTCAGAGGAATCTCCCAGTCGATCGTCGATAAGGAAACCATCACCGCCAATGAACTCGCCCAAGCGCTAGATATGGGCCGTGAAGTTGCCTACAAAGCCGTCATGAGACCCGTCGAAGGAACCATTCTAACTGTCATGAGAATGGCCGCACAGAAAACCCTCGACTACGTCAATGATGCTAATAACTCAGACTCCATCATCGATACTTTCGACTATTTCATCGAAGAAGCCAACATTGCGCTTGAACACACACCAGAACTGTTACCCATTCTCAAAGAAGTGGGAGTCGTAGACAGTGGTGGCGCTGGACTCATGAAAATCTTCGAAGGATTCCAATCAGCCCTACACGGCAAGCCCATCAAATCGCAAGCGAGCCAACAAGCCGGACACGCCGTTGTCCAAGCCAAGTTCGAACACGAAGAATTCGGTTACTGTACGGAGTTTATTGTCCAACTTAATGAAAAGATGGTCAAAGAGTTCAATGAAGAACGCTTCCGTGACGAGATATCAAAACAAGGGGACTCCCTAGTCGTCGTCCGTGACGAAGATATCGTCAAAGTACACATTCACACCCTGGTTCCAGGGGATGCCCTTAACTTCGGTCAACGCTTCGGTGAGTTCATTAAACTCAAGATTGAGAACATGACAGAACAACACCAGGCAATCTTGGTCGAAGAAGCCAATGACTATGTCGAAACTTCTGAAACAGAACACAAGAAATACGCCGTGGTCTCGGTCTGTGCCGGTGAAGGCCTCGCCAACCACTTCAGAGATCTTCGGGTCGATAAGATCATTGCGGGAGGACAAACCATGAACCCCGCAACCGAAGACTTCGTGGAAGCCATCAAGTCCATTAATGCCGATCATATTTTCATTCTTCCCAACAACTCCAACATCTTTATGGCTGCTCAGCAAACCATTGATGTTCTCAGCGAGAAAGATATCACCGTTCTTGAAACGAAGTCGATTCCTCATGGACTCGCAGCCATGATTAATTTCAACCCTGAAGTTTCCAAAGAAGAAAACCTCGAGGCCATGAATGAAGCCATCGCTATCACGAAGTCAGGCTCCGTTACCTATGCTATCAAAGACACCAGTATTGATTCAGTGAAAATCACTGCCGGTGAATACATGGCGCTCTCTGGTAAAGAAATCGTCAAAAGTGTCGCCAACAAGGACGAAGCGCTGTTAGCACTCGTTGACTCCATGGTCGATAGTGATTCTGAAATCATCACCATTATTGCCGGTGAAGACATCGAAAATGAACATGCCAGTGAATTGAGTCAAGCAATTGAAGAGAAGTACGACCTTGATGTCGAACTAGTCATGGGAGGTCAACCAGTCTATTCTTATATAGTCGGTGTTGAATAAGCCATGTTGACGCCAAAGCAACGTGAAAAATTATCATATTATTTTGGTCACAACGATTTTGAGGATAAAGACGCGCTAGCTATTTATCCTTTTCGTTATGAGACACGTGAAATAAAAGCTGAAAGTGAGTGGCAAGTAGGGGATGAGCTCCTCTTTTCAGCACGAATTATTTCACCCATCAGCATTTTTCGAAAATCAGCCAAGCAGGCCATGGTACGCTTTGAAGTCCAGACGGAAACAGGACTCTACAAGATCCTGAGCTTCAATCCTTACCTCAAGAAAAACCTTGAAGGCCAACAGGTCACGATTTTAGGAAAACTCTCAAAACCAAACGAAATCACAGCCACCAGCGTTAACCAGAAACCCATTCATGAACAGCTCGGTATTTTCCCAGTCTATCCCTTAAAGGGCAGTCTCAAGCAGTATCAGATGCGTCAGATAATGAAAAAAGTAGTCAGTGAGAACGCCACCTCACTACCGGAGAGGGTACCCGCCAGTCTCATGGAGCGCTACCGTCTGTTATCAACCAGACAGAGCATCAAGCAGGTGCATGTGCCCACCTCCCTGAAACATCTAAACTACGCGCTTCGAACACTCAAATACACCGAGTTTCTGGAGTATCAGACAGCACTACAATTACAGAAGGAACT
>JAAZEC010000221.1 GCA_012512495.1 Erysipelothrix sp. | reverse complement strand
TGATGGAACCATCACTTATACTGTTCTTTCAAAGGGTTTCTATGCGGACTCACAAAACGAATTTACTATTACGATTGATACGACAACAAACACGATAGTCGAAGTTGTCAATACTGTGTTCTCTGATACAGTAGGTTTCGGTGATGCGGCTACCACAACAGAACACTTAGCGAAGTATGCAGGTCTGAGTGCCATCGAAGAGTCGAATGTCGATGTTGTCTCAGGTGCAACCTTCACTTCCAAATCACTGGACAATGCTGTTAAGTTTGCACTTGGTCTATATGGTGAGCGCGAAATTGCCATTCCACCAGTGGAAGTCGATGGCGTCATTACGTACACCGTTAGCGCTACAGGATTCTACCCAGATTTCAAGAATACTTTCGAAGTGTCCATCGATACTGCGACGGATACCATCGTGAGCGTTGTAAATACATCATTTAACGATACCGTGGGTATTGGTGACGCGGCTATCAGTGAGGAACACTTAGCAGCGTTTGCTGGACTTAGTGTGACTGAAGATTTAAGTGTTGATGTAGTCGCAGGTGCTACTGTTACTTCTAAATCAGTGAGTAGTGCCGTAGCGGATGCTATTGCACAATACAATGAAAGGGGCGAATAAAGATGGAAGAGAATAAACTCAGTAAAAAAGATATCTTTACCGCAGGTATTTTGCGTGAGAATCCGATTCTAAGTCTCTTCTTAGGATTGTGTTCCACTTTAGCAATTACAACTAACATCAATAATGCAATTGGTATGGGACTTTCTGTCATTGTCATTCTTGTCCTGTCGAATCTATTGATTTCGATGATCCGAAACATTACACCAGACTCCATTCGTATTCCTGTCTATATCATTATCATTGCGACCTTGGTTAAGGTGCTTGAAATGTTTATGCAAGCCTACGTTCCATCCCTCTACAATGCCCTGGGTACCTTCTTGGCACTCATCGTTGTCAACTGTATTATCCTTGGTCGTGCTGAAGCCTTCGCGGCAAAGAACACGGTCGTTGATTCTGCCCTTGATGGTCTAGGTATGGGAATTGGTTATACCTTAGTCATCTTCCTGATTTCTTTAATCAGACAAGTACTATCCACAGGTGTCTTAAGTTTCTACCATCCCTTGACAACCGAAACGATATTTTCCTTTCAATTAATCCCTGATGGATACACTATTTCGTTGTTTGGTGAGCCAGCAGGAGCATTCTTGACCTTTGCTTGTATCATCGCAGCTGCGATTGCCTTGCAAGATCAATCAAGCCGTAGACACACCAAGAAGCAACAAGGAGGTAAAGCGTAATGAGTGAACTATTAAGTATGGCCTTCTCAATTGTCTTTATAGAAAACATTGTCTTAACTTATTTCCTAGGTATGTGTCCTATTTTGGGTGTTTCCAAAAAATGGTCCTCAGCCTTTGGAATGGGACTCGCTGTTATCTTTGTTATTTTTGGATCAGGAGTCATAACCTACTTTGTCTACGAACAGATATTAGTTCGCTTCAGCATTGAATACATGGATCTATTAGTCTTTATCTTGATTATTGCTTCATTTGTTCAATTTGTCGAATTGTTCTTGAAGAAAGCTAGTCCTGCTCTCTATAAATCACTAGGTATCTATTTACCACTTATTACAACAAACTGCGCTGTGCTCTACGTTGCGCTTGAAAACATAAAGCAAGGTTTCGATGTACCTGAAATGCTGACGTATACATTAGCAGTCCCTGTTGGCTTCATGATTGTGTTGTTAATATTCTCAACCATCCGTGAACGCCTGAACGCTGCAGCAACCCCCAAGCCATTTCAAAACAACGCACTAGCAATGATTACCTTAGCCTTCATG
>JAAZEC010000220.1 GCA_012512495.1 Erysipelothrix sp. | reverse complement strand
TAAGGGTTGTGCGCTTTCTTTATCTTCAATCATGAAGTCACGATAGAGCACCTTGGGATCCATACGGACAAAGAGGCAATGATTCTTCTTTGCTAGTTTCTTTAGTCCCTGTAACATGGCATTGACGTGTTCTTTATTATTGAAATCGATGAGTGGTCCTCGTGGCACATACGCAAAACGAAGACCAAGTGGTAATGGCCGTATCAATACTAAAGCAACTCCGACTAATTGATCAGAATCGTATAAACCACAATGGAATGGAATCCATTGAGACTTAATGTCTGCCCATTTGGCGCTTTGATTGATAGAACTTAGTGGGTGTGCGCTCGCGAAAGCGTCATACTCCCCAGTATCGATTTTTTCCTTAAACTCTAACATAGCTTCACTCCTGACTGTGCTCAATTATAACATAGTGCGTTGCAGTCTTATAGAGCTCACGGTCCATTTTACGTTAATTACGGCTTTATGGCGTCCATGATTATCATGGACCCGGTAGTAGCGCTCATCGTCCTTTTGAGCATAGCTATAGGCGACCACCCAGTGGTTTTTATAGTTCTTTGGGGCACCTAGCCAGGAGTACGTGCCCACGATAACGGGTTTAGGAATAGGAGCGTCTAGGCGTGAAGAAACGGTCCCGAACGTTGGAGCGATGTGGCTGATAGCCTTGATAGAGTAGCCTAGCTTGTGATTGACTTTGTAGTCTCTGAAGAAGCGATTGATTCCCCAGCTGATGTCATAGGCGATGGTCCCACGGAAAGAAAGGCTATGAATATAGACCTTCATGGCCATGATGAGTTTATCGCCATCTTCGCTTTGGAAGGGATGGAGTGAATCGGGCAACAGATCCCGTTCCAGGTAGTCCTTGTAATAGGAAAGTAGGACGGCGGCGGTATACATGCCACAGGTGCCATCTTTGTTGATCCACTTTCGATAAGGGTAGAATCTCTCTGATGGTATGCCAACCCAGTCTAGATCGGGTTCCATCTTGTTTAAGCTAGGAACTAAGGGGACCGGCGATTTAGTGCCGTCCTGATTTTTAATCCATAGCTGAAGTACTCCGGTATAGAGTAGCTGGTCGCCTTCATTGAAGATAGGGGTCACTGAATAATCCAGTTCGACAAGGGTATCCAAGAACGAAATAGCGTAGCCCCCTTCAACGAAGCGGTGTAGCTTGAAGAAGGAGGGAGAGAGCGTGGTCGTATCCTGATAGCGGGTGAGGGCTAAAGTCATTGAGTAATCCTTTCGAGCGCATCTTCTTGGGTAGTACGAAGTGTTCTGGCTGATAAGTCCATTTTGTTCTGTTCGGATTCGTTGAGTTCCATTTCTATGACTGAGACGATTCCGTTCCGGTTAATGATGGCGGGCACCCCAAGATAGATATCATTCTGTCCGTATTCACCTTGTAGGTAACAGGATAGTGGCAGAATTGAATGTTCATCATTGAAGATGGCCTTGGTAATGCGGGCGAGGGCTGCCGCGATCCCATAGAAGGTGGCGCCCTTCTTGTCGATGATGATCTTGGCGGCGTCTTTTACTTTGAAGAATAGATTGAGTAGAGCCTCGTCGTCCATACTAGGATGAATCTTCGTCCATTCGAAGATGGATAGACCACCAACATTGGTATGGGACCAGACTGGGAATTCCGTATCACCATGTTCACCTAGGATGTAGCCGTGAACGTTTCGGGGATCGACACCGATATGGTGTCCGATGGCTTGCCTGAAACGGGCACTATCGAGGCTCGTGCCTGAGCCAATGACTCTTTGATGGGGTAAATTAGAGAATTTCATAGCAGCATAGGTCATGATATCGACGGGATTACTGGCAATGAGTAGGATGCCATCGAACTCCGTCTTGTTGATCGTTTCGATGATATCCTTCATGATGATCATATTACGGTGGACAAGATCTAGTCTGGTTTCACCTGGCTTCTGAGCGGTTCCCGCGGTGATTACGACCAGGTCGGCATAGCGTACATCTTCGTATGTCGCAGCATAAATACGCTTTGGGGCGGTATAGGCGAGGGCATCGGATAAATCTATCGCATCTCCCTCTGCTTTATCACGGTTGACATCGATGATACCGATTTCGTGACCGATGTTCTGGGTTACTAGTGCGAAAGCGTAGCTGGAGCCTACAGCTCCATCACCAATGAGTATTATCTTGTTGTTCATAATGGGTTCCTCCTAGGTTTAGTATACCAAAAGAAGGATAGCGATTAATGTTAAATCATTTCAGTGTGGTTCAAAGTAACAAAAAACGCACTTTACAGTGCGTGTTTAATGTCATGGTAGCGGGGGTGGGACTCGAACCCACGACCTCCCGGGTATGAACCGAGCGCTCTAGCCAACTAAGCTACCCCGCCTCATAAAAAATGGTCGGGATGACAGGATTCGAACCTGCGACCCCTTGGTCCCAAACCAAGTGCACTACCAAGCTGTGCTACATCCCGATTTTTTATGTCAAATAATAATGGCGCGCCCAGCAGGACTTGAACCCACAACCTTTTGATCCGTAGTCAAACGCTCTATCCAGTTGAGCTATGGGCGCCTATAATTGCCAGCAAGACTGATATGTGATTCCCGTAATTGGTGGGGATGGAGGGACTTGAACCCTCACGTCGTTTCCGACAACGGATTTTAAGTCCGTTGCGTCTGCCTATTCCGCCACATCCCCGTGGAGGTACCTATCGGATTCGAACCGACGATCACAGAGTTGCAGTCTATTGCCTTACCACTTGGCTAAGGTACCAATTTGCTGTGCCTTATCATTATACATTATCTTCTTGTTTTTGCAAGTGAAATCT
>JAAZEC010000219.1 GCA_012512495.1 Erysipelothrix sp. | reverse complement strand
CCACTAAGGTGATCTCTTGGTCATTCTCTGAAACAAAGTCCATTACCCCGACCTCATCTATCGTCGCGTAACCTACTTCATAGCCAAAAGACTGGTTATGAAGTTTTTGTGTTAAAGGATTCTCGCGATAAGACCGTAGTTGTTTCAATGTGGTGTTTGATAGGTTCTGTCCCTCAATAAACTCATCCGAAAAATGATGGGCAGGCCACGCCTCCAACAACTGGTGAAGATAGGTACCTTTTTCAGTCGACGACAGCGCATCACTCAAATCAAGTTCCGAAACGATCTGAGGAGTTACTCTCGGTATTTCAAGAGGAGATTCAGGAATTTTAAATGCTGGTACAGGTGTTGGTGCTGACTTCCTATCAGGAATTATTTCAATCTGTTCAGACAGAAAGGTGTAAAGCTCTGGCTTGTTCTTATCAAGGCTCCTTAAAATAGTTGGGGTATGACCTTCCTTCGCCAATAAGGAGTACGAGGAAATAGGCTCAGTTTGTTCTTTCTGAGGCATCACATCCACGATATGAAGTTCATTCTGTGCTCTAGTCAATGCCACATACAACAGACGAAGCGACTCTTCAATCTCATCCAGTTCAATCTTCTGTTCAATGATTCGCCTCAACAGGTGTTT
Organism: Erysipelothrix sp.; assembly: GCA_012512495.1. GTDB lineage: Bacteria > Bacillota_I > Bacilli_A > Erysipelotrichales > Erysipelotrichaceae > JAAZEC01. Next base: position 1,709 of record JAAZEC010000219.1, on the reverse strand, counting down.
ACGCTGACCCTGGCCATGGAAGTACTTAAAAGCAATGCCCATATCACCATCAATTAACAGGTTATCATCCAAAGACTTGATCCGTAAATTAGAACTACTGAAATAATAGACAATCGGAAACTGAAGACCCTTCGATTGGTGAATCGTCAACACCTTCACCACGTCTTCATTCTCATCAATCGCCACCGCACTAGCACTCTTATCCCCATCCTCAATGAACTCCATCTGTGAGATAAAGCCGGGCCAACCCTCATGCTTGGTAGACTCGTAGCTTGTGACCCGCTCAAACAACAAATCGAGGTTGCTCTTTTGTTCCAGAGGTAAGGCAGCGTGATAGTAGTCATTAAACGCATATAAATGAGTAAGTGCTTGTGACATGGAAGCTGTGTTGAATTGGTTGATTAAGAGTTGTAATTTATGATGTAAATCAGGATCGGTAGACTTCAAATTGGTTAATAAGCTATCAGAAGAATGAAGTCTCAGACTCGCGACTTGTACCTCATCATAACCACCCAGCTGACTCAACAGGAAGTAAGCTAGGTAGAATTCATTAGTAGGATCAAGACACAGCCTAATCGCATTCAGGATGTCCTGCACGCTATAAGCATGGGTGAAACCCTCCTGGGCATCGAAGTAATATGGGATATCCAACTCATCAAAAGCATCCTTCAAGAAGGCCTTCCGGCTATGGGAGCGAATCAAGACACAGATGTCCCGATAGGACTTGCCACGATTGGCTTGCCTTTGGATATCCTTCGCGATACTCATAGCAATCAGTCGAGTACTCTTCACCGTCTCTTCCGAGTCATCACTCGCATAGGTAATGGTCTGATCATTCTCGGGCAAGTGAATGAAGACTGGCAGCTGGTCTTCCCTTTGACTAGCAATACCAACGCTCACAGCATCCTTCTCACCATAGGTGTCCTTGAACTCGTCAATATTCATAGCCTGTGAAAAGACCATATTATTGAACTCGACAATGTTCTCCTTGGAACGGAAGTTATTCGAGAGGTAGAAAACCTCATTCATCGGATTAATCAAGTGTCCCCGCATGATATCCGGCTTCGCATGGCGAAAACCATAAATGGACTGTTTCACATCACCCACTCGGAACACATTATTACCCCGGGAAATCAAGTTCACAATCGCCTCTTGGAAGAAGTTGGAATCCTGAAACTCGTCCACCAGGATCTCCTCATATCTCTTCTTCAAGGTATCCCGCGCCTCATCGTATTGTAGGATCTGGTAAGCAAGATGCTCAATATCATTGAAGTCAATCGCGCCAGCCTCTTGTTTCAAGCTCTCAAACGCCAGCCCATAAGCCTTCGTTAATTCAATCATTAAAGTGATGTGACTTACTTGTCGTGGATTGACAATCTCTAAATCCTTAGCATACAAGAAAGAGTCAAGGTTACCCTTCTGAAACGATTCCAACAAGGCTTTCCTCGCCTCATTGAAAACAGTCTCACCCCGAATCGTCTTGATCGTCAACGAAAAGGTCTTCTTCGCCTGTGCCTCAATCTCAGACAATGACTTAGTCTTAATTGTTACTAACAGTTCAGTTAGCGCGGCCTCCATCTCCTGAAGCTGAGCATAGACAGCCTCCACCTGGTTCTCCGTCTCATCTAGGAAGGCATTCTCCGCAACTTCCAACAGGTAGAGATATTTCTCAACCATAATCGTTTGGTAATGGCGATAGGTTTCTTGAT
>JAAZEC010000029.1 GCA_012512495.1 Erysipelothrix sp. | reverse complement strand
CGGCTCAAATTGAGGGGACGTTATTAAATTGACTACCTTGATGTTAAGGCTCGTAATCCTTATTCCTATGATAATTCTCTATACTGTCTTGCTGGTTGTAGCGAATGTTGTCTATATGCCTGAAATGGCTCCAGCTTATATCTGGATTGCCTATTTTGTCATGATTGGTTTAACTTCACTGATTGTATTTAAATCTAAAACGTTGAAAGCAATGACGACTAAGGAGGAAGATTACTAAGTTTGAAAGGTAATAGTTTGGATAGAATATATAGTTAGAGCACTTCACGTATTAGTGAAATGCTCTTTTTTTAAAAGAAACCACAGTACCAAAAGGAGAGTCTCAAGTCACAGCCTTAATAGAGCTGTCATTTGTGATAAGATTATTGCTAGGTATAAACAGACACGAATATTTGCGTTTTCCATGTTTTGGCTAGTTTATTGAGTCAACACAGAGTGAGTAGAAAGGAATAAGAGTATGTATTTCTTGGGAATCGATGGAGGTGGAACGAAGACTTCGTTTCAATTAACCAATGAAGCAGGAGTAGTATTAGCAAGTCTAGAAAAGATGCCAACTAACTATTTGGTCGATGGGCTAGAACAAGTTAAGAATGTTTTTAAGCAAGGGGTCATTGAGATATGTAAAGAAGCTAATATCCAGGTATCCGATATCACGCGTTGTTTTACATCGGTCGCTGGTTTCGGTGATATCAAAAGTGATGAACCAATCGTTATTAACGAGTTACAGACAATCTTTCCTGAGCTAGATTTATTAGTAGGAAACGATACCGAGAATGCGCTGGCAGGTAGTCTAGCTGGTAAACCTGGGATTAACATCATAGCCGGGACAGGATCGATCGGCTTAGGAAGAGATACTGAGGGTAACACCTTACGCTGTGGAGGTTGGCACCATCTCTTCGGAGGTGATGAAGGTAGTGGTTATTGGATAGCGTCGAAACTACTGTTAGCCTTCACTAGACAAAGTGATGGACGAGACAAGAAAACATATTTGTATCAATATTTGAAAGACAAGTTTAGCTGGACTGATGATTCCCAGATGTTAACCATGATCATTGAACAGTGGCAAGAGAAGCGTAGTAAAATCGCGAGTCTGGCTGTTGAGGTGACCCATTGTGCAAATCAGGGGGATGAAGTCTGTATCTCCATCTTGAAACAGGCTGCCAAAGAGCTATCAGAAATTGTGCTTGGGATTGCGAGGGGACTCAATCTAAGAGATCTAGACGTCTCCTATTCGGGAGGAGTCTTCAAGGCACAATCGTTTGTCTTGGGGCCTCTGGCTGCTTACTTAAATGATTATCATTTGAAACTGGTTGAACCAATCTTATCACCGGCTGCGGGTGCTATCATCCTTGCTATGGAGGGTAAGGTATCAAAGTTTCCTATTGAACAGCTCAAACAGATAGAATAAAAGCTACCCAACGGGTAGCTTTTGTATATTAACTTATCTCTGAACCATCATCGACTTGTGGGACTTCAACCACTTGATAGTGATCACCATCAGAAGCACTTAAGATCATGCCATGGCTCATTTCACCACGTAGTTTAATAGGCTTCAGATTCACACACACCAAGACCTCTTTATTGATAAGTTGGGAAGGTTCATATGACTTAGCAATCCCACTAACAATCTGTTGGACCTTATCACCCATATCAACTTGGAACACTAACAAGCTATCCGCATTGGGATGTTTCTTACAACTAAGGATGGTTCCCTTACGAAGTTCCAGCTTATTGAAAT
>JAAZEC010000218.1 GCA_012512495.1 Erysipelothrix sp. | reverse complement strand
TCCTTGTTATATGTACACGGGAGACAACTTTGAAAACAGAGAAGTGGTTTGGGAAGAAGGCGGTGGCTGTATGTCCATTGTCCAGATTCCAAATAAGACGAACGAATTTTTAGCGGTTATGGATTTTTACCTCAAAGAATCTCCTAGTAAATCAAAACTCGTCTGGGGCAAGTATTCTCAAGAAACCGGTTGGGTCATTCAAGATGTCTTGTTTTTACCCTATCTACACCGTTTTGATATCTATGATCTGGAAGGTCAAAACTATGTGGTATGTGCCACGATTGCGGACGATAAAGACCACAAGGAAGATTGGAGTCGACCAGGCTCAATCTATGTCGGCAAATTACCTGATGATCCAACAGCCGGTGTCACCTTAGAAAAAATCGCTGGTGGTTTCTTCAGGAACCACGGATACTATCGCACGGAACAAGATGGCAAACCCATTGGTTACTTCACAAGTGATCAAGGTATTGTTAAACTGACTCCCTATGTTGATAAGGCTTGGGAACTCGAACAAGTTCTTGATGGTCAAATCGGTGAGGTAGCTCTATATGATATCAACGGAGATGGGAAAGATGAACTCATCACCATTGAACCATTCCATGGCAATGCCATAAAGGTCTATGAGGAATCAGAGTCCGGTTATAAACCAGTTTTCACTTATCCATATGAAGTTGATTTCGCCCATACACTGGTAGGAAATACACTCAATGGCGTTCCCTGTTTTGTTGGAGGGGTCCGTCGTGTGAACAGTGAGTTATTCGTTGTGACGTACGAAGACAACGAGTACAAGGTCAATCTGGTGGACGAAGGAGCAGGACCATCGAATCTCATGGTCGGGCATTTGCCAGATAAGGATTTCATTATCTCGGCCAATCATACTCGTAATGAGAGTGCCGTATACTTCCTGTCAAAAGACTAAACAGTGACGCTTTGATCCCCGAAAGGGGATTTTTTGTTGTGTCGTTTCGTCGTACAAATTAGCACTCAAATGTTGACAGTGCTAATTGTTGTGGTATAATGTTACCAGCCGTAAAAGGTGAGTGCGAGGAGGTGTCAGATGTTAACACAACGAAGGATTGAGATATTCAAAACGATTGTGCGAGAATTCATTGATACAGCGGAACCGGTTGGCTCAAAGACCTTAATTGAGAAATATGGTCTGAATTATTCCTCAGCGACAGTTCGAAATGAAATGAGCGCTCTGGAAAAAATGGAACTCATTGAAAAAACACATACCTCAAGCGGACGAGTCCCATCAACCAAAGGGTATCGTTTTTATGTTGAGCATTTGATGGAAGATACACACGACGAAATTATAGAGAAGGCATTAGTCACGGTGTTCAATGATCGTGCCAAAAATGTCGACGAAGCACTGAAACAAGGCATGGACCTGTTGGTCCAAATGACTGATTTAACCACTGCGGTTTTAGGACCGGATGCGAATCATCAGCGCCTTCAGGAAATCGTGTTATCCAAGATTGACGACCAAAGGGCGATTGTTCTATTTGAAACGGACCAACCCCACAGTGAATCAAGGCTCTTTCATTTGAATGGTGATTTGACTTTTGAAGATTTGGAATTTACGGTAAACCTGTTTAACCAGCGTCTCTTCGGTACAACACTAACTGATGTCATTCCCAAGATGGAAGCCATTCGACCCATCTTGGCCGAAACAATCAAGTCCTATGAAAAACTATTCGAAGCATTTGCGAATACGATTGTAAGGTTCTATAATGATAACGTTGTCTTTAGCGGACAGAGCAATCTTCTGAATCAGCCTGAGTTCGACAACATCAATAAACTCAAGCAGCTTATTGCCATGATGGAAGATTCAGCGCTTTGGAGAGAAGTATCCAGAGGCAAGGGTGACATGATGTTACAAACATCTAAACACTCACAAACGGTGTGGTTTGACGAGTTGGCCGTTGTTTCATCAGAGATTAAATTAAATGACGTCAAAGACAATGTACGTCAATTAATGATTGTCGGCCCGTCTCGTATGGAATACGACCGCGTCGTAAGTCTCTTGGAATATGTTCGAAAGATGGTTGAAGAAGTATACGGAAGTGATGAAGGAGAATGACATGCCCAAAGAAAAGTTGAATAGTGTAAAAGAAGAAGCTGAAAAGCTTGAAGAAGTAGTAGAAGAAATAAGTGATCAACAGTTAATCGAGAAATTATCGCAAGATAATGAGAAACTCAAAAACGAATATTTCAAGGCTTACGCCGACGCTGAAAACTTTAAGAAACGAAGTCAACGCGAAGTCGACAACCTTATGAAATACCGGATACAATCATTTGCTAACGATGTCTTGCCCGTGCTAGACAACCTCGAAAGAGCCCTCAGCGCACCAACATCGGACGAATCCTTCAAAACAGGAGTCCAAATGATTTATGATCAATTAGTCGCAGCATTAGAAAAAGAAGGGGTCAAAGAAATTGAGGCCCTCGGCAATCCATTCAATCCACAAGAACATCACGCGATTGCCAAAGAGAAACAAGAAGATGTCGAAGCCGGCATCGTCACAGAAGTTTATCAAAAAGGATATATCTTAAAAGACCGAGTGCTCCGTGCATCCATGGTCAAAGTAAGTGAATAAAGGAGAATAGAAACATGAGCAAAATTATCGGAATAGACTTAGGAACTACCAACTCAGTTGTCGCTGTAATGGAAGCAGGGGAAGCGAAGATTATCCCCAATCCAGAAGGAAACAGAACAACACCATCAGTCGTCAGCTTCAAAGACGGCGAGAGAATTGTCGGTGATGCCGCGAAACGCCAACTAATCACCAACCTCAACTCAGCCGCATCCATCAAACGTTACATGGGAACTGACCATAAAACAACACTCGAAGGAAAAGACTATAAACCAGAAGAAATCTCAGCCATGATTCTTCAATACATGAAGAGCTACGCTGAAGACTATCTCGGTGAAAAAGTCACTAAAGCTGTCATTACCGTACCAGCCTACTTTAACGACTCTCAACGTCAAGCAACCAAAGACGCAGGTAAGATTGCTGGTCTAGAAGTTGAAAGAATCATCAATGAACCAACAGCAGCCGCACTGGCCTATGGTATCGATAAGCAAGACAAAGAACAAAAGATTATGGTCTTCGACCTAGGCGGCGGTACCTTCGACGTCTCCATCCTTGAGCTATCGGATGGCACCTTCGAAGTTCTATCCACCTCAGGAATCAACGATTTAGGTGGAGACGACTTTGACAATGAAATTGTAAACTTCTTAGTTGACAGCTTCAAGAAAGATAACGGAATCGATCTTTCCAAAGATAAAATGGCACTCCAACGTTTGAAAGAATCAGCCGAAAAAGCCAAGAAAGATCTTTCCAGCATGGTTCAAACAAACATCAGCTTGCCATTCATTTCCGCAGGAGCCAATGGACCATTGCACCTAGATACGACACTAACTCGTGCGAAGTTCGACAGTATGACAAAATACTTAGTCGATAGAACCAAGCAACCAGTGACTCAAGCCCTCAAAGATGCGGGACTAACTTCCAATGAATTGGATTCCGTCATTTTAGTAGGTGGTTCAACCAGAATGTTATCCATTCAAGAAATGGTCAAGAAGGAAACAGGTCGCGAACCAAACCGTTCAGTTAACCCAGACGAAGTCGTCGCAATGGGTGCTGCCATCCAAGGTGGAGTCATTTCCGGTGATGTTAAAGACGTACTCTTACTAGATGTTACACCACTTTCACTAGGAATCGAAACTATGGGTAACGTCTCAACCGTCTTAATCGCCCGTAATACCACCATTCCTACTTCGAAATCACAAGTCTTCTCAACCGCTGCTGACAATCAGCCAGCCGTCGATATCAATGTCCTCCAAGGTGAAAGACCGATGGCCTCCGACAACAAGTCACTAGGTGTCTTTAAACTGGATGGTATCGCACCTGCCCGTCGTGGTGTTCCACAAATCGAAGTAACCTTCGACATCGACGTTAACGGTATCGTTAATGTCTCGGCTATCGATAAGGGTACTGGCAAGAAGCAACAAATCACGATCTCAAACAGTTCTAGCCTCAGCGAGGATGAAATTGAAAAGATGATCCAAGAAGCTGAAGCCAACAAAGAAGAAGATGAAAAGCGTAAACAAGAAGCCGAAATACGCAATAAAGCAGAGCAATTCATCTCTCAAATTGATGAGACACTGAAGTCAGACGCTCAAGTCGATCAAGCACAAAAAGAAGAAGTCATTAAACTTCGTGACGAACTTCAAAAAGCGCTCGACGACAACGACACAGAAACACTACAAACAAAGCTAGACGCGCTAGAACAAGCGGCCCAAGCGATGTCCCAACAGATGTATGAACAGCAAGCGGCTAACGAATCAGAAGCTAATGAGAGCGATGACGATGTGCTAGATGCTGACTTTACCGAAAAAGAGTAACATAAAGGCGGTGTAATCCATGACGCAAAAAAGAGATTATTATGAAGTACTAGGACTATCTAAAGGTGCGTCTGCTGATGAAATCAAACGAGCCTACAAGAAGAAAGCACGTGAATTCCACCCCGATGTCAATAAATCAAGTGATGCCGAAGCTAAATTCAAGGAAGTAAACGAAGCCTACCAAGTGTTAGGCGATCCTGAAAAGAAAGCAACCTATGACCAATTCGGACACGACGGTCTCAATGGCCAAGCAGGATTTGGACAAGGCGGATTCAGCGGTTTCGGCGGCTTCGAAGATATCTTCGATATGTTCGGTGGCTTTGGTGGTGGGCAACGCCGCTCCAATACAGGACCACGTAAAGGCCAAGATCGCTACATGCAAATGAATATTGAATTCATGGAAGCAGTCTTTGGCAAGAAAGAAACGATCACCCTCAATGTCGATGAACAGTGTTCGCACTGTTCAGGCAGTGGGGCAGAAACACCCAGCGATATTCATACCTGCCGGACCTGTAATGGGACCGGACGTCAAACAACCCAACAACGTACAGTGTTCGGAACTATTGAATCACAAACCGTCTGTTCAACTTGTCACGGTAAAGGCCAAACCATTACTAAGAAGTGTCACATCTGTAAAGGTGAAGGATACCAAAACAAACGAGTGGAAGTCGATATCAATATCCCAGCAGGCGTTCAATCCGGTCAACAGCTCCGTGTCAGCGGAAAGGGTGAGCGTGGCATCAACAAAGGACCTAATGGTGACTTGTTCATCGATATTCAGGTCAAGCCTCACAAAATCTTCAATCGCGAAGGTTCCAATATCTATATCAAGATACCAATCTCTGTCGTAGACGCGACCCTAGGTACCAAGAAGGATATTCCAACCGTCGAAGGAGATGTCTCCCTAACAATCCCTGAAGGAACCCAACATGGAACCAAATTCAGGCTCAAAGGTAAAGGGGTCAACAACCTCAGAACCAACCAAAAAGGCGATCAAATCGTCGAAGTCGATGTAAAAGTTGATTCTTCACTCTCGAAGGATGAACGGCGTCTTTACGAGCAATTACGCGACACTGACAAGAAAAAAGAATCACCTTTCGATAAGTTTATTAAGAACTTCAAGAACTAGCGGAGTAATTCCGCTATTCTTTCCAACAAAAATTAGCACTCAAAAGGCTTGAGTGCCAAGGAGGTCAACATGGACATCAAAGATTTCACCCAAAAAGCACAAGAAAAGATCATGGAGGCTGTCCAATTAGCGATGCAGCTGAACCACTCACAAGTAGAACCAGTGCATATCCTTCAGACACTCTTAAGTGACGACACACTCCAACAGCTTTTTGATGCGCTAGACCAACCCATTCAACAACATCGAAACAGTATTTCCAATGCGCTCCACGCTCTACCTAGAGTCAGCAATCCTACCCAGGCACAGCTCAGTCAAAAGGCAGCCGAAGGATTAAGTGAAGCCCAAGCCTTCTCACAACGAACCGGCGACAAGTTCGTCTCCACCATGTCCCTCTACTATGGCATGGTCAAACAAGACAATGACTACTTGCGTGAATTCAACCTGAAACCCCAAGCCATTGAAAAAGCCATCGAGAAGGCCCTCGAAGGAAAGACGATCGACTCACCCACCGCAGAGAATCAGCTCGGAGCCCTCAAGAAATATGGCCGTAACCTCGTCGAAGCCGTCAAAGATGGAGTCATTGACCCCGTCATCGGCAGGGATGAAGAAATAAGAAGGGTCATAGAGATTCTCTCACGCAAGACAAAGAATAACCCAGTCCTCATCGGTGAACCCGGTGTCGGTAAAACCGCCATCGTCGAAGGCCTCGCCTGGCGCATCATGAGGGGTGACGTACCACTCTCGCTTCAAAACAAGCAGCTCTTTGAGCTAGACATGGGTTCCCTCATCGCCGGGGCTAAATACCGCGGTGAGTTCGAAGAAAGACTCAAGGCCGTCCTCAACGAGGTCAAAGCAGCCGAGGGTGAAATCATCATGTTCATAGACGAGCTCCACAACTTAATAGGAGCCGGTAAATCCGAAGGCTCCATGGACGCTGCCAACATCTTAAAACCAATGTTAGCACGCGGTGAGCTCCACTGTATCGGTGCCACCACCTTCAACGAATACCGCCAGTACATCGAAAAGGATA
>JAAZEC010000002.1 GCA_012512495.1 Erysipelothrix sp. | reverse complement strand
GTGCGCTTAAGAGTTCCCATCCCACGATTGGAGTCCCTAGGTAACCGTTGGTGTAAATAAGCAAATAGATTAGTGCTGGTATGAATCCCAACAATAATGATGTCACATGTGTCTTGATATGATTGTGTTGTACCATATTACATGCCCCTTAATTGTGGTCATGAAAATAACTTGGCTGTTACATTATATTCCAATCGATAGAGCACATAGTGCCTTTGGTACCTTCATTATATTAATGGAGTTAATTCTTGTCAATTATTTGTGATGTTACTCAGACTGCTCCATAGTAAAAGGCGAGACTATTTCTCGCCAGTTTTATTCTATCGATTTTAATAGGATTGACTAACCTTCTTACCTTACAGTACCAATCAATCTTGAATTAGATCATCAAACCCAAGTACCCAAGTAACTACAAATGCGATCACAATTACTAGAGCAAAAACCATCAAATAGATTAGTGGCTTGTTTAAGTTGAGTGTAATAAGCAATCCAGAAAGCCCGTATCCATAGGAAGTGAGACCTAAGACAGCCGATAATCCTCCACCAACGCCAGCGCTTAGACAGGCGTAGATAAATGGTTTCAACAATGGAAGTGTAACTCCATAAATAAGGGGTTCTCCGATTCCAAGCAATTGGACTGGAGTTCCCGAAACAATTACTTTCTTCAGGCGCTTGTTTTTAGTCTTTAAATAGATAGCAGCAACAACACCAATTTGCCCCGCTCCAACAAATGCACACATAACTTGTATAGGCACATGTCCGATGGTGTTCATAAGCTCAGCTTTAATTGGGGTAACACCGTTATGGAGACCAGTAGCGACTAATGGTAACCAAAGTGATGACATTAGGAATCCAAAGATAAATCCTCCCTTTTCGAGACCAAAGTAAATAGCGGAGACGATCAAATCTGATAACCAACCTCCAACAGGTTGAATTAGTATTAACCCAAGAAAACCTGCAATGAGTATCGTCAAAATTGGCGTCGCGAAGATGTCAATAATATCAGGAACAACTTTGCGTAATTGCTTCTCTACCCAACTTCCGAAGGCTACGAGTAGCAGTACCGCAATAATCCCACCACGTCCTGCTTGCATCTCAACTCCAAACAAACTCAAACCATTTAGAGCTGTCGATTGGAAGATACCAGCTAAGACACCACCAACAAACATGGAGCCACCAAATACCCTAGCAGCACTGATACCAACGAAGATAGGAAGGTATGAAAACACGGTTGAACCCATCGCGGCTAGTATTAATCTGATTGTTGTATCGCCATACGCAGGGATCAAGTTAGCAAAGGTATTGTTAAGTCCATTGATTAAACCACAAGCAATGATTGCGGGAAGAATCGGAATGAAGACACTCGCACATTTCTTTAAAAGAGCTTTGAATGGTGTTTGATTCTTTGCGTTAATTTGACTTTTAAACTCTTTGGCATCTACTAACTCTGTTGAAATACCAAGTGCTTTAGCCACTTCTTGTGCAACCTTTTTGTTTTTCCCTGGACCAATGATTACTTGAATTTGATTTCCTTCGATTACAAGGCCCATTACATCCTCACTAGCTTTAATCGCTTCAGTATCGACCTTGTCTACATCTTTTACTTCAACCCGGCAACGGGTGATACAGCTAGTTACTGACAATACATTATCTTTACCGCCGACGTGCTTTATTATTAGTTCAGCAAGTTCTTTATTTGTCATCTTAATTATCCTCTCCAAGAATATTATTGTTATTTTGTAATTCCACTCGTAACTGTTCAATGTCTATATCTTTAATGTGTTCAATAGCATTTTCGATTTTCTTTGCGGCGGCTACACCCGCTACTTCTCCAGTGAGCACACAGACAGGAATTGCCCTAGTGATGTCCCATCCACCTTCGTCGGCAGAGATACATCTACCAGCAACGAGCAAGTTCTTAGTCTTACCAACTAAAGAAGAGTATGGCAGGTAAAACATCGGACCCGCTTTTCTCCAGTCACCAAAACAGCCGACAGTATCATTGAACTCTACGCGCTCATCCGCTTCTTTAAAATCGAATAAACCTTTTATTCTTCTTGTCATCCGGAATTGAGGGATGGTCGCAACCTGAGTTACAACCCGTTCTTTTCTAAATGAAGCAGCGGATTCAAACACCATTTTTCTAGAATCAATACAGAAGCGTGTTACCTCTTTAGCATCGATACCTGAGTACGCGTAGTTCTTATCCTTTATTTCAGCTCTAAGATTGTCGTTCACAATGTTGAGTTTGTATTCTGACCCATCGTATGAATAGTACCAACCTGTTCGGCGATTCTCTTTGTATTCGAAGGTTTCCTCTTTAGCGGCATGCGCTAGAATAGCTTCCCCAGAAGCATCAATGAAAACTTCTGCACCTAATGCAAATCGACCTTCACGATTCTCAAGAATTGCATATTTGATTGATTTATCTTCCATAATACAATCGCTAAAGGATGTCCCAAACATCAGATCTATTTCATTCTCTAAGACAATTTCATCAAGTCCATACGCAAAGGATGTAGGATCAAATCTCAACTTGTATCTTGTCTTTTTTCTTTCCTCAACATCGCCTTCTGGCTTCCAGCAGTCTGGAATTTCCCCAGTTCCATATTGAATTGATTTCTTCATGAGTTCTTCAGCTAAGCCACCAATCAACTGATGACCACGGCCATCACATAGTGGAAGATAGATTGCGACAATACCCAAAGTAGCAAGACCACCCAAGGCAAACTCACGCTCAATCAGACATACTCTTTTCTTTTGTCTTGCTGCAGAAACCGCAGCGGCTACCCCTGCGACACCGCCACCAATGACGATAACATCATAGTTATCTTTGATATGAAGTTCTCTTTTTTCTTCAATTACCCTCATTATTTGTCCCTCTTTATTTTAGTTGTGGCCAATATTCTTGGTTGGCTGCGATTAGATCATCAAGAATTTGTTTGGCGACGGTGGCACTTGGTACCGTTTTGGACATGGTAAGTGCTTGCCACAATTTGTGATAGCTCTGATCAATCCAGGCCTCTACCACTAACTTCTCGACCGCTATCTGTTGCTCCATCATACCTTTTTGGAATCTAGGGATTGAGCCTATCGATAGCTTTTCGAACCCTTCGTTACCCACCAAACATGGAATTTCTACCATGGCATCTGAATCGAAGTTTTCAATCGCACCTTGGTTCTCAACAATGAGTAACATTCTTTCCTTCGTGTTGAATCCGATGGCTCTTGCTAAATCGACAATGAAATCAGCGTGATGACCGATATGGAATTTAGAATTCGCCACATCTTTGGTCTCAATAAGCTTACGCGCTTCTTCAAACACTTGTTTTTCTCTGTGGTTAATTACTTCATCCGTTCTGGTGTAATTGATATCACTATGTTTCACAATGGCATCAGGATACAAGTAATATTGAAGATACGTGTTTGGAAGTGTTTCAGGATCTAGTAAGTACGTGTCCTTAGCTGCTAAGTAAGTTTCGCCCCAGCTATGTTCTTCCTTCGCCTTCTGATCGTCTTGTAGCAAATATCCGTGCTCTTTGACGTATTCCTTCAACCTAGGCATCAAATCTTCTCCAGCCTGTGTTTTAATGTCGGTAAACCAGCCGAAATGGTTCAAACCGTAGTAACGAACATCCAATTCTTTTCGACTCTCTAGACCAAGAATTTCTGCCATTCTGCTTTCAATAGAGACTGGCATGTCGCAAATGTTAATTATCTTTGAGTTTGGTTTCAAACGTCGTGTTGCTTCGGCTACAATTGCGGCTGGATTAGAATAGTTCAACATCCAAGCATTTGGTGAATACTCTTCCATATAATCTATTAATTCAATCATGGGTCCAATCGAGCGCATTCCATAAGCGATACCACCAGGTCCACATGTCTCCTGACCAACCACGCCATACTTTAAGGGAATTCTCTCATCTAGACTTCTCATTTTAAATTTGCCAACTCTAATATGAGCCATCACAAAGTCAATGTCACTGAAAGCTTCCTTGGGGTCTGTCGTGTATGAGAACTTGATATGAGGCGCTTTTTCTTTTATTAATAGATCGCACGCAAGTGCAATTACTTCTTGCCTCTCTTTATCGTCATCATAGAACTTAATTTGCCTCAAAGGAAACTGCTCCAACCGATCGAGCAACATTAAAACAATCCCCGGAGTGTAGGTGCTGCCACCTCCGGCTATACATATTGAAAAAGACTTATTCATTCCATTTCTTCCTTTCACTGTTCATTTTTGTTAGAGACCTCTTACAACCAGATAGTACAATGTCCCTACTCCAGATTCAATGAAATTTGCATATTCTGTGATAAATACATCAATTGTGTATTTGTCACATTCCGTGTGATTATTCACAGGAAAAAATGACTAGGTTAACCGCCCCTAGTCATTTCTCTTCATTGTTAATTCTATTATCCTTGTAGACTTGATATTGGAAGTGCATGACCTCAATCGCAATAAAAAATCCTACCGATAATACATAAAGCTCATCTTGATGTTCACCATATAAATGGGATGATCGCGAGTGTACATAAATATTCTCATCACTAATTGATGCTAAAGTATTGCCACTGTATTCTGTGATAGTGATTACGGAGATACCCTTCTGTTTTAGCATCTCAACCAGTTGAATCGATTCCTCTGTTTCACCGCTGAGCGAAATTATAATCACCAAGCTATCCTGTTGCATATGATTGAAGATGTTTTTGATTTCACCCACACCACCAATTTCAATGATGTAATCGCCTGTATTATTAAACTTTCTCTTTAGCTCATTTAGAATATTCTTCTGCATAACACCTGTGGCGTAGGCATACATTTGCTTAGACGAAAAAATAAGTTCGTTGATTTGACTGAAGTCTTTCTTCAGAATATCGTCCAACACGCGATTATAGATGACGGGTAAGTTTTCCACGAGTGATATATCCATTTTGACCCGTTTCTTGATTTCGTGCTTTAACAGAATCTTTAGTTCAGAAAAACCCTCAAGATTTAATTTCTGAGCAAACCTCATAACCGTAGTCCTTGACACATTGCAACTACTAGCAAGGTCATTGATTGTTGAGTTCACAGTCTCCTCTTTATGATTTGATATGTGTTTCCATATTTGCATGTCTGTTGGATTTAAGTCGTCCTTGTATTTATTCACTAATTCTTCTAGTTTCATTTTCACCTCATGCACATAACCTAGCGTCGCTATTCTCTACTTTATCCCAAGTCAGCAAGCGCATACATGAAGCAATTATAACATACATGCACCTAGCTGGTAAGGTGCATTCGGGATGCTACAACAATCGACAAAATCCTCTATTTGTAGATCTGGCTGACACTTCTTTCTACCTCTGGTTTAGCCGAGACTACTACTGCCATATTAAAATGAGACAACTTTATTATGAGTTATCTCATTTTCACGCGAACAGATACATACAGCTCCTTATAACTACTAGAGGTATAATTCCATCACTTAAACAAATTGCTTGTATTCATCTGGCAAGAAGAAGCTCACCGTAACAACGATTACAGCTAGCAACAAGATGACAGGAATGACCATTCCTAAAACTCGCTGGAAGACTGTAACATCTGATATCTTGAAAATATACGCGTAAAGTTCAACCATGTCATTACCAAAGAAGATAATGGCAACTGAAAAAAGAATACCCACAAAAAACGGAATAACTCTCAACCAGATGAAAAGGAAATTCCCAAGTTCTGAATCTCTTGGTATCTCTTCAAGCGACCCATTCTTTTTTGCCAGATAACGATCCTTCTTAGAATGTAACACCGTGTTCCACATAAATCGTAG
>JAAZEC010000217.1 GCA_012512495.1 Erysipelothrix sp. | reverse complement strand
TCGTACTATTAGCCGGTTACGGCCTGACATTCATCATGCAGACGGTGAGTTATTCCTTCTATACCAACGTTAAACGACTCAAAGATCCCAAGTATGAACCGGTACACATTCAGTATTCAGACGATTTATCAGGTTACGGTTATAACCTAGAGAAGGACACCAATCAGATAATCCTATACTTCGGTGGCTCACGATACATTGCGTATAACTCGGTAGGCTACTTCGGGGGCGTATTCGATATGCCATTTTTGTCAGCGGATCACTACGGAAGTCAAAACAGTAAAGGTAGAATCAGTCTTAAATCCATGAAACAGACTGCCGAAGACCTCTATGACTGGTCTATCCAACAGTATCCTGGGCGTAAGATCACGGTCATGGGGCATAGCTACGGAACCGGCATAGCAACCTATCTAGCCAGTGTCAGGGACTGTGACAACCTTATCATTATGTCAGGCTACCGCGATCTCTCCGATCTTTACAACAAGTTCATCCCTGTCTTCTGGGGTCCAACTAAGCTGTTCATTACCGAAAACATCCATCTCAGCAAGTACGCACAAAATGTTCAATGTGACACCTATGTTATCGGTTCAAAAGCCGACATAACCCTTGGTGCCCAATTACAACAGAAAATACACGAACAGATAGAGGGCTCAGAACTCAAGATCTTCGAAGCTGTCCACCATATCGATTATCTAAACGACCCAGAAGTCATCGATTATATTAATGAGATAATGAAATAGTCAGAAGCTTCCTATGAAAGGGGGATTTCATCCTATGACCATCGATTATAAGAAAACACAGAAACATCTCTATCAACCTAAGACCACTCCCGAAATCATCGATATCCCTGAGATGGTATTTCTAGCCATCGATGGAAAGGGCAACCCCAACACCAGCGAAGACTATAAGACCGCAATAGAAATCCTCTACGGACTATCCTATACCATCAAGATGAGTAAGAAAACCGGTAACGAACCTACTGGTTATTTCGACTATGTGGTTCCACCACTAGAAGGCTTATGGTCCCTTGATGATGGGGGAGCGTTCACCGGTGGTGGCCAAGTTATCATGGATAAAGATAAGTTTCTATGGACTGCCATGATCAGACAACCAGAATTCGTAACTCAGGAAGTCTTCGAGGAAGCTAAGCTGACACTTTCCAAGAAGAAACCAGAGCTTGATTTATCTAAGGTTAAATTGGTAGAATTCACCGAAGGACTCTGTGCCCAAGTAATGCACATAGGGGCATACGACGATGAACCAGCAACCATCGAGAAGCTATCTACATTCATCCATTCCCAAGGTTACGTTGAAGACATGACAGGCTCACGAAACCACCATGAAATTTATCTAGGTGACCCACGAAAGTCAGCGCCAGAGAAGCTTAAGACGGTACTCAGACATCCCATCAAGATTAAATAGATTCGTTTACACGTGAAAGGGTATTTTATGACATCAAAAAACTTAACAGAGCTAACTAAATTCTATAAAAAAAAGCGCTCCGAAAGGATTGACGCACTCGAAAATTCAGGCTTCCTAGACACCGATTGGAAAGAGTCCCTAGAGAACAACCTTCATCTACCAGAAGCCATCGCCGACAGTATGATCGAAAACCAAATAGGAACCTATCAATTACCCTACGGTGTCGCCCTAAACTTCCTCATTGATGGACAGGACTACGTTGTCCCAATGGCCGTCGAAGAGCCCTCAGTGATCGCCGCGGCAAGCTCTGCCGCCAAATTAATAGGAGAACACGGTGGGTTTCAAACAGTCATCAGTGAGAGAATCATGATCGGTCAAGCCATATTAACCAAAGTCAGTAGTCCACAAACAGCCATGGACAACCTTAAAGCCAATGAGCACGAGATTCTACTAAAAGCCAATCAGGCCCATCCTTCCATTGTCGAAAGGGGAGGCGGTGCCCATTCCCTACAAATTCGTGAAATCAAAGAGGGATCCTCTCATTTTCTAATTGTACACTTACACATACAAACACTAGAAGCCATGGGCGCCAACATCATTAATACCATGATGGAAGCGATCCTACCACTGTTGGAAGAACTCACAGAAGGTAGTGCCCTCATGGGAATATTATCAAACTACGCGACCGAGTGTCTCGCCACGGTTACCTGTCGAATCCCTACCCATGCCTTAGCCAAGAATAATCTAGAGGGCGAAGAGGTCCGTGACTCCATCGTGTTAGCCTCACAAGTAGCCCTCGTTGATCCCTACCGGGCAGTAACACATAACAAGGGAATCATGAACGGTGTCGACGCTGTCGTGCTAGCCAGTGGAAATGATTGGCGAGCCATCGAAGCCGGAGCCCATGCTTACGCTGCCCGTGATGGTCAATATCGTGCACTCTCGAAGTGGTATACGGCAGAGAACGGTGACTTACTAGGTGAGCTGACCCTACCTTTACCAGTAGGTGCGGTAGGAGGTTCCATCTCCTTCCATCCCGGTGCTCAAATGACCCATCATCTATTGGGGAATCCTGATGCTGGAAGGTTGGAGTCAATTATTGTCTCAGCGGGACTTGCACAGAATTTCTCCGCTATTCGTGCCCTAGTCACGGAAGGTATTCAAAAAGGTCACATGTCTCTACAAGCCAGATCACTAGCTATCAGTGCAGGTGCACAGGGCGATGAGATTAAAGTGACCGCTGATTTACTGAGGAAGAGCCAACATATGAATCTCGTCCAAGCAAAAAGTATCCTAGAAGATCTACGAAACAAAAGACTCCGTTAATTGGAGTCTTTTACTAAGTAAGTTCGTTTATGGTCCTTGATGCCTGTCAGAACAATGGGTGATGAATCATTATTTGTGGAAATAATTCTCTCACTGCCATCCTCGGGTAGCTTCTCTGAGAAAATACGCTCATAGTCTTCCACACTGATTTTTTCCCTCTTCGCAAAGAGTTCTTGGTGTTT
>JAAZEC010000216.1 GCA_012512495.1 Erysipelothrix sp. | reverse complement strand
TGGAGGCCTGAAATTGATGGAATAAAAGAGGTTTGTGTTGTTGGATGGTTTCTGTTCTGGGGAAGAGATCATACTGATCGAGTCCTTTGAGTTCCTGGTGTTTACTGATGAGGTAGTCGACACTTTCGTCGAGAAAGAACTTGGCGCTCTTTTCGATTGTGGGTGAGGGACTGAGGATGATCTTGGCGTTTGGTAGGAAATCAGTGATTTGGTGGGTGGGGTTGGAGAGTGCGAAGAGATCGTAGTATCTGGCGTCGATGGCATTGAGGATAAAATCATCGACATCTTTGTAGATGTTTTCGTAGAGGATCTCGTAGGTGCTGGGTTCTGTTTTCTCTTTAATGAGGGCGAGTCGTTCGTTGACTCTGTTGATGATGGTGGCCTTTTGATGGTCGTTGGTGAGGTATTCACTGGCGACGAAGAGGGTGACTTCTTGTATGTCACTGAGGCTTCGTTGAGTTTCTACGTCGAAGAACCTCATGTTTTCGATGAGGTTATCGAAGAAGTCGATTCGGATGGGGTTGGGGTGTTGAATGGTGAAGACGTCAATGAGGCCGCCTCTTCTGGCGAAGGTGAAGGGTTTCTCGACGACTTGTACTTGTTGGTAGCCCATTTGAAGAAGCTTACTGGCGAGGTCGTTCATTTCGATCTCGGTGTCTATTTTGAGACGGGTGGTTCGCTCTTTGAGTAGCTCTGGGCTGGCGAGGTATCTCATGAGGGTGGCACTGGTGGTTAGTAGCAGCTTGGGTGGATGGTAGAGGATGTTGTAGAGGGCTTCCATCTTCTCGTAGTGGTTTTCGGGGGATGAGGCGATGGCTTCGACGCGCAGGGAATCCTCTTGTAGGAAGAGTTGAGTTGTTATGTCGGGGAAGAGGGATTCCATTTGTGTGTTGAGTGCTCTGGCTTGGGTTTCGTTTTCTTTAATGACAATGATTTGTTTTTCTTCTTGGAGGGCAGCGTAGAGGACGCTGGCTTCTTGAATAGTGGTGAGGTGGGCATAGTTAAAAGAGGGATTGTGGATCCCTTTGGCTAGTTGTTGTTTCTGAAGTTCTCTATTTAGCCACTTCATCTTTAGTACCGTTACTGTTGTAGGTGTTCATGAGTGTTTGGATGTCTTTGGTGATGAAATCGATGGCACAGCTCGCGGCGCGTTGGAGGCTGTCTTGGTAGGCTTCCGTTTTGTCGCTTTCGACTTTACCTAGGACGTAACTGACGGTGGGGATTCGTTTGTCGTTGTCGATTCCGACACGGCAGCGGTGAATGTTGGAGGTGCCTAGGTGGGTTATGATGTTTCTCATGCCACGTTGGCCGCCGTCACTTCCGGTGTTTTTGATTCTTATTTTACCTACGGGTAAATCGAGATCGTCGTGGATGACGAGTAGATCTGAGAGGTCAATTTTGAAGTAGTTCATGAATTGAATGACGCATTCCCCTGAGAGGTTCATGAAGGTTTGGGGCTTGAGGAGGATGACGTCGGTGTTGTCGCTCTTTATTTTATGGTAGAGACCGTTGAACTTCTTTTGGGGTGCTCCGGCGTTTAGCTTTTCTGCGACGAGGTCTATGACTTTGAACCCTGTATTATGCCGGGTGTTTTCATATTCTTTGCCTGGGTTTCCCAGGCCTACGATTAGGATCATATTGAGTTCCTTTCTGTTGTTTCATTATACCACTAAAAAAGGGGATACCCCCTTGATTAGTCTATGTATTTGATGATGACGCGTCGCATTGCGCCGTCGCCTTCACTGATTGTTTCGATGTGGTCGTAATTTGAGAGCGTTTGATGGATGACTTTTCGCTCATCGTTTGGCATCGGGTCTAGCGTGGCATCGATTCTTGTTTTTTGAACATTCTTGCCTATGCGTCGGGCTAGTGAGCTGACTTTTGAGTGTCGCTCTTCTTTGTAGTTATTGACGTCTAGGATAATGTAGAATCTTTGTTTGAAGCGATTGTTGGTCGCATTTCTTAATACCTGACTTAAACCATGGAGGGATTGACCGCCGCGGCCGATGATGATCGCATTGTTTTCTGCGTTCAGATCGACATGATACGTGTTGTCCTCTAGGGTGACTGTGATATCAATTGGGAAGTCGAGGTTTTCAAAGAAAGTAGCGAGATAGTTCTTAATGAACTCTTGAACGTCTGCGGGTGCGAAGACGGTGGCGGTGACTGAGGATCCAAAGCCTAGGAAGCCGTTTTTTTCTTCGGTAACGGTGTAGGTTAGTTGATCGACGGTCGTGTTCTTTTCAGCTGCGACACTTTGGAGTAAGTCTTCTAAGGTTTTAGCTGTGTAGGATTTCATTAGATGGCCTCCTTCTTATTATGAACGTACTTGTTTTGGATATAGGCTGTTTGAGCAAATCTTAAGAGTGATGAGACTGCTAGGTAGATACACATTGCTGCGGGTAGTGTGAATCCAATATATAACATGAAGACTAACATGAAGTACATCATACCTTGACCTTGTACTGGTTTATCGGATTGCTTGTAGACTGGTAGCTTCTTTTGGGCTTGCTTGTTTAACCATTGGGGTCCTAGGACTCCTAGGGCTTGGCTGAGTGCCATGAAGATAAAGACGATAAAGTAGAAGGGGATTAAATCAAACATTCCCGTTTTTGGTGTGACGGCTAGTGAATAGCCAAAGAGTGATCCGTTGTAGACGGATTCTGCGCGTTGTACGGATTGCCATACGGCGATGAGTACTGGCATTGAGATCAACATGGGAGTGAACGCAGCTGACATTTTGATGTCATACTTCTTGTAGAGTGCTTGTGTTTCTTGTCCCATTTTCATTTGAGATTGTTGATCGGTACGATCTTTGTATTTCTCTTGTAGTTTTTGAACTTCTGGTTGAATCAGTTGCATGCGTTGTGTCATGACAGTTGATTTAACGGTTGAGCGATAAGTTAAGACCTGAATGGCGAGTGTTAAGATAATAATTGCTAGGGTTACACCAACGTATTCTGATAAGAAGTTGATGATTTGAGCCATTGGGTAGATTAGTATGGCGGTGAAGAATCCCATTTCTGAGAAGTTCCATGGTGTGTCTAAACCGATAATATGTTCTGTTGCGACTCTTCCGGTGTCTGGGTCTATTACGTTTTGACAACCGACGAGTACAAGTAATACTAGTATAGATGCTATGACTAGTTTCATTTTCCTGTTTAATTTAAATTGATTCATTGCTTACTCCTTCGCGCTTACGCCTCATTATAACTTTTTTATAGGCTGATTTCAATTGGTCGTAATTTTCTTCATAGGTTTGATCTAGATATTTCTTTTTGACGATAATGACTGAATCGAAATCCTCTTCAAAGCTGTAAATATTTTGTACCATGGTTCTGACTTGTCGTCTTACTTTGTTTCTGATGACTGCGTTTCCAAGCTTGGTTGGGGAGCTGATACCGACTCTGGGGACTTTGTCTTTCTTGTCAACATAGTACAGACTGTAGAACGACGAAGAGACAAACTTTTTGGTTTGTATGATTGATTGGAACTCGCGGTTGTCTTTTATTCTGAGTGCTTTTTTCATGGTTTAACCTAAAAAAAGCTACCTATGGTAGCTTCTTATGCGGATAATTCAACTCTTCCTTTTTTGCGGCGACGGGCTAGGACTCGTCTTCCACCAACTGTTTTCATGCGGGCTCTAAAGCCATGTGTTTTCTGATGTTTCCTTTTGCTCGGTTGATATGTTCTTTTCATTAAGAACCACCTCCGTTTCTTTCCAATTAGAGCAATTGCCTTTAGATTATACCTGATTAATTGAACGACAGTCAAGGAAATGAGCAATTTTTATACGAACCTCGGAACTGGAAGGGATGATACTCCGGTATACTAAAAGTAATTAGGTTCTAACAGGGTATCATAATCACTACTAATTACCTGACTCGTTAAATCTTCAACAGGTAAACACACGAAATATCTAGACAAGGTATTACCTATTAAAAGCGAGGTTATTAAGCTATTGCTCTTAGAATTGGAAGTGTAATCGAAAAAAAATCATCAAAAGTGTTTTGATGTTAGAGCATTGATAATCTATTTGCATAATAAAAACAACTTGATTTAATAGTTCAAGTTGTTTTTATTTACTTAAGAAATCTGTGCTGCTTACTGAGGATTGACAATACGGATTGCGATGCCTGAATTATCAACAAGAGAGAGGTAAGAGCCATTGTTTGTGATATCAATACCAGTCGTGGATAGTTCCATATAAAGTTCTGTTAAATCATTCGGTGTCTTAATGGTAAAATGGTGGATACCAAGATCTCCCTCAACAGGTTTTTGTAAATGGGTACCAGCCCAAGTGTTAGCCCCAACATGGTGGTGATACAAGCCAGACGCCATGAATTTGGCCTGGTCACCATAGTTCAGTTTCAAATCAAAGCCTAATTGATCAACATAGAATTTTTCCGTCGCAACAAGATCCGTTACAAACAGATGTACATGACCCATAATCGTGTTCTCATTCATCTTAGGAACATTCTGTTCACCAGATTTAAGGACACCCTCCGCATCCATCGCAATCGTGATTCCATTAATGGTACCATCGTCCTCAATATCCCAGGCACTCACTTCCTTATCAGCATAGACTTCAATGCCATTGCCCTCAGGATCGGTAAGGTAAATCGCTTCTGAATAGCCATGGTCCGAAGCTCCATCAATCGGATAGCCAGTCGCTAATAAATGAATCAAAAACGATCCCAAGGCTTTACGAGAATCCAACAATACAGCAAAATGGTAGAGACCCGTGTTTTGTTTACGTTGCTTCGCTTCACTCTTAAGTAAGGTAAGAATAGGAGCAGTAGAACCAAGTCCACCCAGCTCACTACGAACCTCATTTCTATTAAGTACTTCAAGACCAATCGTTTCTTCGTAGAATTTAGTCATTCCATCTAAGTTGTTAACATTCAGTGTCACTGAATCAATAGAGTAGTTATGTTCCATTTTAGTGCTCCTTCTTTGGTATATAAAGTATACTAACATTGTATCAAACGCTATTCAACTCTAATGATTCCACTGTTAATTAACTCTCACTTAAATTGTGTAAAACTAGCCATTTATAACACTTTTTATGAAACAATATTGTTTTGGTTTTCAACAGGATTTTTAGCATACTTTTCCACACTCTGTGGGTTTGTTAATAACGTGTTAATACCCTAATCATTAGAGGGTTTGTCGCTGTGGATAACCTGTGGGAAATCAAAAAATGCATGTGAAATTTTCTGATTTTTCCACACAATCCACAAGTGGAAAAGTTGGGGAGAAGTTAACCACAATTGAAAGATGTGGACAACTGTGGAAAACTTCCAATTAGACCCTTTCTATAGGCAAGTTGATTATGGGAACTCTGTGGGAAACTTTTTTGCTTATAATTATCTGTGGAAAACTCTGCCCTTTTTGATATGATATTGACACAGTAAGGAGTTTGAGAAGCTTATGAATACCTTAGAAGTTATCTTGGACAATTATTGGAACAAAACACTTAATTCAATACGAGAAAACGTCGATGATTCAGTCTTTACATTCTTCTATGAAAAGACTCGCCTAGAATCACTCGATGACAATATCGCAACCATCGTCGTACCTACCATGGTCATCAGGGAAGTCATTTCAGGGGAAAAAGAAATGATCCTTGATTCGCTGAGCCAACATGTCGACCAGATTGAAGATATTAAGTTTTTACTTCCCAATGAATTTGAACAAGAGCCTGAAAAAATTATCTACACCATTGATCCCAATATCAATGAGAGCCAAACCTTTGATAATTTTGTTGTAGGACCCAGTAACAAAGAGAGTCACTCCGCAGCACTCGCCAGTGCTTATTCACCCGGTAAACTCTACAATCCATTATTTATATACGGTAATTCCGGCTTAGGAAAGACCCATCTTTTAAATGCCATCGGCAACTATGTCCTCAAGAATGAACCGCACTTACAAATCCTCTATATTCAATGCTCCGATTTCGTTGATCGCGTCGTTACCTCAATTCGTAATCAGCAAATCGCAGAATTCAAAATAGAGATGGCTCAACTTGATGTTCTATTGATAGACGACATACAGTTTTTGGCAGGAAAAGAAAAATCTCATGAGGTTTTTTTCCAATTGTTCAATGAGCTCGTCAACAATAAGAAACAAATCGTCATTACCTCCGATAGGCACCCAACCGAGATCAACGGACTCGAAGACAGACTCATCAGCCGCTTTGGCTCCGGTCTTTCAGTCTCCGTCAACTCACCAGCCTTCGATACCGCCCTCGCTATCTTGAAACAAAAGCTCAAGAATCAGAGTTTTGACTGCGCGCTAATCGACGAAGAAGTACTAGGCTATATCGCCACTAACTTCTCAAAAGATATCCGTATCCTTGAAGGGGCACTCAATCGGTTGTTATTCTATACTATCGATTTGGGACAAAACGATATCATCAACCTGGATACCGCTATCTCGGCCTTCAGAGGCCAACAAACCAGCAAAGATACGGCCGAACTAACAGCCTCAAAGATTAAACGAGTCGTCGCTGACTACTACGGACTCACTAAATCACAGCTGGTCTCAAAGACACGAACCAAATACATTACCACTGCCAGACATATTGCGATTTTCCTCTGCCGGCGACACCTCGATATGCCCTTCGCCAAAATAGGTGACGAATTCGGTAAAAGAGATCACTCAACCGTTATGGCTTCGTGTGACAAGGTTGATAAATTGTTGAAAACTGACACCCTTTTCCAACAGGCCGTTGGGGAAATCGAAAAAACGCTCGTTTTTAAGTAATCAGTGGACTTTTATAAGTCAACATGGTATAATTATATTGTAATTTTGAACAGTTATCCACTGTTTCCACAGCCCTAATAGTAATAATACAGAAATAAAGAAGTAACAAAAAGGAGCCTGTATGCAATTTAACATTTCGAAATCAAGTTTCAATTCAGCACTGAATCTCGTCAGCCGTGCCATCGCTGTCAATTCACCACTGCCAGCATTATCTGGAATCAAATTAGAACTATCAGAAGATGAGTTAACGCTAACAGGATCTGATGCTGATCTATCCATTAAGAAAATGATCCCAGCCAACGAAGAAAGCAATTCACTAGATATCAAGGAACCGGGCTCTATCGTTTTAGAAGCTCGCTACTTGTTAGACATCGTCCGTAAGATGGACTCTGATATCATTCATTTTGAAATCGTCGATGGAACACTCGTCAAGATATCCGGTAATGCGGTTCAATTCAATCTCAATGGCACCAGGGCAAGCAGCTATCCTGCGATTGATTTTTCGACTCCCGAAATGCAATTCTCAATCAAGGCAGACGAATTAGGAACCATCATTAACCAAACCCTATTCGCTACCAGTGATAAGGAAACCCGCCCTGTTCTCACGGGAATCAATTTCAACTACAACCTCCAAGAACTGATGGTCGTAGCGACCGATTCCTATCGACTAGCTAGAAAGCACGTCTTGTTATCGAGTATAGATACACCCTTCAATGCGACTATTCCTAGAAAAGTATTAGGCGAAATCACAAAGGTCCTCGATGAAGAAGAAAACATGTTAATCGCGATCGATCATAAGAAGGTTCAATTTATCAATGATCACAACGTGGTTCAATCCAGCTTACTCGATGGTATCTATCCTGAAACCAATCGTCTGATTCCTCA
>JAAZEC010000215.1 GCA_012512495.1 Erysipelothrix sp. | reverse complement strand
GATCTGGCTCTTACTGTTCAATCGGCGAATCAAGGTATCACGTCTTAATAAATACTTAATGGAAATCAATCAAGGACGCACCAAGTTGGACTTGACCCTGTTCACCGACAGTGAACTAGGGATCCTTCGAAGCGAGCTTTTTCGTCTATCCGAGACACTCCATCGACAGAACGAACAGCTGATTCAGGATAAGAAATTCATCCTCGACTCACTCAACGATATCGCACACCAGCTCAAGACACCACTCACCTCGATTGTAATGATGGTCGATCTCATACAGGATGGTAATTTGCCCCCTGAGAAACAGGAACAGTTCATCCTTAATATTGAGAGCCAGCTGGATCGTTTAAAGGGACTCATTGCGAACTTGTTGACGCTCTCGAAACTGGAAGCCAATGTGATTAACTACCAACCGGAGTCGATCATGGATACGCAGCTGATTAATCAGCTCGTCTCAGGCTTCGAGGTTGAGTTGAAAGTGAAGGATCTCCACCTAGAGATAGAGAGTGACAACCAACTGGTGAGTACCGATGTGGATTGGACCATTGAGGCCTTGTCTAATATTATTAAGAATGGCATTGAACATACGGCAGAAGGCGGAACCATTAGAATCCTGTCGACTGTCAATCTGATGTACTGGCAAATTATCATTGAGGATAATGGCTCGGGCATCAAGGAAGAAGATATTGATCACGTCTTTGATCGCTTCTATCGTGGGAAGACTTCCCGTAAGGATTCCGTGGGTATTGGCTTATCACTCACGAAGCGTATTATCAATCAACAGAAGGGTCTAATAAAAGTGGAAAGTCAGGAAGGGCAATTCACCCGGTTTATTATTCGTTTCTTAAAATGAGTATTTCAGGAGGTTGAAATGAAACAGTTTATTATTATTGATTGCCAACACGATTTTATCGATGGGAGCTTGGCGTGTCACCACGCAAATGAGGCCGTCGATAACATTGTGAGCTTCTTAAATGAACACCCGGCTATGGAAGTCATGTATTCACTGGACTGGCATCAGCCCACGAATAAGTCTTTCAAAGTCAACGGTGGCATTTGGCCGGTACACTGTGTTCAAAACGAACTGGGCTCAGAACTAGATCCTCGTTTTGATCATTTGAACGAGCGTCAAAGACCCTCTCAGGACAACAAGTACTTCAAGGGTGAGAATGACGAGGTCGAGGAATACTCAGCCTATTTCGCAAGGAAGAATACGGGCGTCATGTTGAATGAGGTCGTGGACTCCCATGTCATGGTCGCGGGTATTGCCAGCGAGTTCTGTGTGCTGGAAACAATCCGTGAACTGGTAGCATCGGGGAAGAAAGTGACCGTTCTGAAGGATGGCCTAGGTTATGTTGATTCAGAGGGGCATTCCAGAGCCTTGAGTGAATATGTCAATCTGGGGGTCACCTTTAAATGAGTGAAATGGTTCGCTATTTCATCATCTTTGTGACGTTCGCGGTCGTGATGTATGCGTTGATGGCGGTAGATTTCGGTAAGTTCATTCATAAGGGGAGAACCTTCCAGGCTCAGCTGTTGTTGATTCTGTTATCAATGGCCATTACCTATTTGATCGTTCAGTTCCTTTCTCAATTACCACTGTTCTTTTAAGAATGTTTTAAGGTTGCCACCATATAATAGGATAGGTAAGAAAGGTGGCTAAGTATGAAAGAAGTTAAACAACCAAGAAAACCGCTAATATACTACTATTTAATTGTCATTGCTGTGTTGAGTCTAGTGAATACATTTATTACTCCCATGCTCTTTGGACAGAAGGTTCAAGAGACTGACTATGGGAGTTTTTTACAAATGGTCGACGCAGGTGATGTGAGTGAAGTTGAGATTGATGATTCGTATATCGTCTTCAAGGATCAAGAGGATGTTATTTATAAGACGGGTAAGATGGATGATCCCCAACTAACGGAGAAGCTTTATGACTCCGAGGTGAAGTTCAATCGAATTATCACCGAACCAATGTCCCCCATTCTTAGCTTTCTGATTAGCTTTATTATCCCCCTAGCAATTTTCGGTATCATCGGACAATTTGTGGGCAAGAAGCTCATGAAGAACATGCAGGGTGGAAGAAATGCGATGCAGTTTGGGAAATCCAATGCGAAAGTCTATGTCCAATCGAGTGGTGGCATCAAGTTTGACGATGTCGCCGGGCAAGAGGAAGCGAAAGAGAGTTTGACTGAAATTGTGGACTATCTTCATAACCCGAAGAAATATTCCGCGGTAGGTGCTAGTATGCCTAAGGGGATTCTACTCGTAGGTCCTCCAGGGACTGGTAAAACCATGTTAGCGAAGGCTGTCGCGGGTGAAGCGGATGTTCCTT
>JAAZEC010000214.1 GCA_012512495.1 Erysipelothrix sp. | reverse complement strand
GTGTTGAATTCTATGTTGCCAACACGGACTTGCAAGTACTTAATGGCTCACTCGTCAACAATAAAATTGTACTCGGAAGAGAAACAACCAAGGGCCTAGGAGCCGGTGCCAATCCAGAAGTTGGACGTCAGGCTGCTCTAGAAAGCGAAGACGAAATCAGAGAAGCAGTCTCTGATGCTGATATGATCTTCATTACCGCAGGTTTAGGAGGCGGAACCGGCACAGGTGCTGCGCCAATTTTCGCACGACTTGCTCAAGAAGCGGGAGCGCTCACTGTCGGTATCGTTACGAATCCCTTTAGTTTCGAAGGAACACTCCGGACTCGCCAAGCCCAAGAGGGCCTAGAAGAACTTCAACAATATACCGATTCACTTATTATAGTCAGCAACAATCGTTTGTTGGAAGTCATTGGTCGTATCCCATTCCGTGATGCCTTCAAAGAAGCCGACAATGTTTTACGCCAAGGCGTTCAAACCATCACCGACTTAATTGCGGTACCAGCACTCATTAACCTAGACTTCGCAGACGTTAAGTCCGTCATGGAGAAACAAGGTTCTGCCTTGATTGGTATTGGTATGGCACAGGGTGAAAACAAGGCTGAAGAAGCCGCTCAAAAGGCAATCACTTCACCACTCCTAGAAGCTCAGATCGCTGGCGCTAGTAGGGCCATCATTAATGTCACCGGTGGTGAATCCATCACTATTTATGACTCTAACGATGCGGTTGAGTATATTCGCGCAGCAGCGGGTCGTGATATTGATATCATCTTCGGGGTTGCTATTAACGAACAGTTAGGCGACAGCATTATCGTGACCGTCATTGCTACAGGCTTTGAGGAAAACAAGGCTGAGCAGGCTTTGAATAGCCACACTGAGCACAAGACAGCTAGCTTTGAAGAAATCCCTGTTGATCGTGTCGATTCAATCCATCAGGATGATGATGAAGGAAATATCCCAACTTTCTTTAAGAGATAGTATATAAGAAAAAGAATCAATTTGATTGATTCTTTTTTGTTATCGATAGGCTCGTTTGTAAGCATAGGGAATGAGATCCTCACGGCCATAGGTTTTAGCTAATCGTAAGAACAAGTTACTGTCTCTTAGCAGTTCACGCCCACAGGCTACTAGGTCAGCCTGCTCATTCTCCAAGACATTGACAATTTCTTCATCAGTATTCAACAGACCAACCGCAATCGTTGGTTTTTTCAAAGCGTTTCTTAGCATCTCTGACAGATAGACCTGATAGCCAGGCTCCACTTTGATTTCCTTATTAGGACGCACGTTACCACCACTCGAAACATGAATGATATCTAGATTGTCTTCGACCTCTTTGAGAATGCGAATCATGTCATGGATATCATATCCATCGGTATGGAACTCATCGGCCGAGACTCGCAGAAGTAGGGTCTTATCAAAGACAGATTTGATGGCTTCAATTACTTCCTTCAAGAACAACACCTTATCAGTGCCATACTCGTCGGTTCTCTGATTTGAAATGGGACTCAAGAATTGATGGATCAGATAACCATGGGCACCATGAATCTCAATGCCATCAAAGCCCGCTTCCTTGGCACGGCGTGCCCCATCCTTGAATTGTTGAACAATCCGTTGAATGTCGGCTTTACTGAGCTCGGTAGGAATAGGGAAGCTATTAGAGGATTGGAGTGGGGAAGGACCATAGTGAATCGGGTCATCACTGGCTGATTTTCTTCCAGCATGATTCAGCTGAATCGCTATTTTACTTCCTTCACGATGAGCCAAAGAGACGATGTCGCTCAGTCCTTTGACATGCTCATCCAAATAGATGCCAAGGTCTTCAGAAGAAATTCTGCCTTCAGGTGAGATACCTGTCGATTCAACAATAATTAATCCTACCTGGCCGATAGCTCTAATATGGTAGTGACTGCGATGGAAATCGGTCACAAAGCCGTCCTTTTTCTTGACCTGATACATGCACATGGGGGGCATGACCAGACGGTTCTTTAGCTTTAAATCATTGATTTCTATGGGTTCGAATATTTTCATTGGTTACTCCTTTGACTCATTATAGTATAGGACAAAGATTTTTGAAAGTGTATTATAGTTCAACGAAAGGAGGGATAGTGATGAGTGCAGGAACAGCATTGGTCGCTTTAGGAATAATTGCGGGAGTTGTGGCAGTCTATAAAATACTAACCTCAAGAAGCGGCTCTTTCAGCTTTTTCAACCTGAAGCTACAATGGGGACGGTAGATGAAAATTAGTGAAATGAGCGTTAGCCAACGACCCCGGGAGAAAGCCGTTTTATATGGAATAGAGAGTTTGTCTGATCACGAACTACTCATGTTGGTACTGAGGCATGGTAACTCCAATATCAGTGTCTCACGCATTGCTCAGGATGTCTTGAAATTCTCGGAAGGTCTTTCTAAACTCCACCAGATGGATATGAATGACTTCATGCAGATAGGGGGTATCAAGCAAGCCAAGGCCTTGGAACTGATGGCCATACTGGAACTCAATAAGCGGGTCTTGCGGGCGCGATCACTCCATATGAGTGTCATTGACCACCCTGAAACGCTGATGGAATGGCTCAGGCTGGAAATCGGCATGAAGATGCAGGAATGCTTTCTCGTTGTCTTTTTAGATGTACAGAATAAAATCACACAGCACAAGGTCATCTTCACGGGGACATTGGACCGTTCTTTGATTCATCCACGGGAAGTTTTCAATATGGCCGTCAAAGTCAGTGCTTCGGCTTTCATTGCGGTACACAACCATCCGGCCGGCTCACTGATTCCATCACAGATGGATCTCGAGGTCACCGAACTACTCATGGAAGCAAGCCAGATGATGCAGATAAAAATGCTAGACCATTTGATTGTCACTCGCGAAGGTTATTGTAGTATCTTTACTTATTTATACAAACAGACAGAATAAACTGTCTGTTTTTGATATAATAAGAACGGTGATCGAATGAAACGACAATCCAAGCTTAACCGTATTTTATTAATTATTCTCTCTATCGTGGTCGGTTTAACGATTTTTCTACAAATTATTAAACCCTCACCAGCCTTTAATCATGTGGATGATTTTTTCTACACGAGCTCATCCTACTTGCGCTACAACTTAATTGAAAATCCCATAAAATCTTTCCAATCACTCATTAGTGATATTTCCTCCATGGGTTCACTGCGCCGTCAAAATGATGCTTATCGTGAACATCTTGAGAAGATGAATCAGATGGCCACCCAGCTGGAACAAACCTATCGTGATAACCAGGAGCTCAAGGACCTATTGGACCTCAATTCAACCATGGTCGAATACGATCTTATCAACACGACCATCCTCAATCGCGATCAACAAACCTTTAATCAATATCTAATGATTGATAAGGGACTCAACGATGGCATCGAATTGAACATGGCCGTCATTTCCTCCTTGGGACTCGTAGGCTCGATTGAAACGGTGAACGACAATAACTCCATCGTCAAGCTTGCGACCAATGAAGATGGACTCAATAAGTTTTCTGTCCTAATACAAGTCGATCCAGCGACAACTATCAATGCGATTCTAGAAAGATACGACGCTGAAAGTGGAACCTTTGAAGTCAGACTCCTTGATTCATCCGTCTCCATTTCAAAGGGAATGAAGGTTTTGACATCGGGCTTGAGTGAAATCATTCCGGCAGGTCTTCTTGTCGGTACCATTGAATCGATTGAAGATCGTAGTACGACACTCTCAGTTATTGCTCATGTCACACCTGCGGCCGACTTCAGCAATCT
>JAAZEC010000213.1 GCA_012512495.1 Erysipelothrix sp. | reverse complement strand
TGAATCAATTGCCATTTGATGGCAGGTTCATAATCAAACTGGGACACCATCTGATAGAGTGACATGTTCTCTTCAATCACTGCGTCAGGGACGGAGTCCAAGATGTTTTTAACATGTTTTTCTATTGTTTCCTGGATACTCATTGCTGGTGGAGCCGTGTCCAAATGGATGAAGTATGGGTTCATCATAAAGGTAGTGCCCAGATTATCCGGTGAAAATAGCTCGAATAGCTTAACGATTTCCGGATAGCTTGTTTCAATCTCATCCATGAGTGGTTGCACCTTCTCGTAGATGGCATCTATTTGTTCACTATCGCTGGTGTTCTTAAACTTCTCCGGATAGCGCTGTGTCTTATTGTAATAGGTTGTCGCGAACAAATAGGATTCAAAATTAGTGTTTACTTCCCTCTTAATCTGGATCATTTTGCTGTCTCACTTTCTAATAGTTGATGGATACCGCCATCTTTTAGGAGGACGATCCTATCAGCATTCCTGATGGTCACGTCTCTATGTGCCGCGATCAGAATTGTCTTCTGAAGCTTAAGCTGGTTGAGTGAGGCCTGAATCAGACTCTCCGAGGCCGCATCCAAAGCGGAAGTCGGCTCATCCATAATCAGGATGGGTGCGTGGCTGATGAAGGCTCTCGCAATCGCGATCCGTTGTCGTTGACCTCCAGAGATGAGGCTAGCGCTCTCACCGACATTGGTGTCATACCCTTCTGGCAATGACATAATGAAGTCATGGATGTTGGCCTCTTTGGCCGCTTTGACAATCGATTCATCGGAGAGTTCACCCCAGCGATCAATGTCACCCAAAGCAATGTTATCACGGATACTACGATTGAATAAGGGAGCCTCCTGCTGGATATAGATCATCTGCTTACGAATGGAGCTCAATGAGTAATCCTGAAGATCCTTTCCATCAATCCGTATCACTCCCGCATCGGGAGAATAGTATCCCAACAGTAAACGGAACAGACTGGTCTTACCACTGCCAGATTCACCCACGAAGGCAACCGTCTCAAATGGTTCAATCGATAAGTTAAGCTGATCAAGAATACGCGTCTCTTTGTTGTAGTTGAAAGAAACGTTTTCAATAGAAATACTCGCCCCAAGGGTTGAGTCCATCCTTAACGTTTTTGCTTGTTCGCGAAGATCCTCCATCGGAGCATCCAGTATTTCGAGGACCCTCGAAGCAGCCGTGGACACTTCCACGAAGTAATTTAGGGAAGCACTCAGGTTACCAAACATACCGGAAATGCTAGCTTGCAACGATATCGCAATCATCACATTAGCGAACTCGAAGTTTCCATTCAGAGACAAGTAGCCACAGACCAACAGATAAATCACTTGTGTAAACAGGGAGATTCCCTGATTGATGGCCTGAACCGTTTCATTGTACTTATCCATCAAGAAAGTGGTATTGGACAACTCCTGATTCTTCTGTTCATAAGTGCTCGTGATTCTTTCAATCAGGTTGTTAAGCTTAATGAATTGGGCGTTGTGCAGGATTTCAGAGAGCACCTGTGTCGCACTTGAGGCCACCAGTCTGATCTTCTTAGAAGTTGCCTGAATCTTATGGCTGTAACGAGTCGAGACGATGAAACTAAGCACTCCAAACAACAGTGAGATAACAAAGAGACGGGCATCTATGAAATAGATCGCAATCAGCGAACTAAGACCACTCACAAAGGGTGTAAGGACAAGATAGTTCAGACCCTGAAAATAGAAGTTATCGACCACGGTTGAGTCGCTGGTGATGCGGGACATGATATCACCAGAATGCCCGGACTTGATGGTTCGCTCATCGTGCCTTAAGGCCGCTTGTACTAACCTGGCTTTCAAACGGTTCTCGGCTTTCAATCCTCCCGTTAGATTCAACATTTGACCGCTGTAGAAGACCGGTATCAACAACAAGAAATAGCCACCAAAAACGTAAAACTGATTCAGGTTAAACTGTTGATTCGAGACTTGACGTATCACCTCACTTGAGATGTAACCCAATGAATAAGCGATACCGAAGTTGCCAAACCCGGTGATAATTCCTCCCAAGATAGAGACCATAAAGGGACTTCCCCCTATCTTAGTGATGCGGGCAAGCGAACTAAGAATCTTTCTAAACTCCTTTTTCATCTTGTCCACCTCCTTGTTGGTTCCAAAGTGACGCATAGATTCCATTAAGTGCTAAAAGAGTATTATGAGTTCCTTCTTCAACGATGGTGCCCTTGTCTAGCACTAGAATGCGGTCCATGTTTACTAAGCTGGACAAGCGATGGGCAACCACCAGTTGTGTTTTATTTGAATCAATCGCATCAATAATCTTCTGTACGTAGGCTTCTGATGTTGAGTCAAGTGCTGAGGTCACTTCATCATATAGGACAATCTCAGTATTACGAATTAGACTCTGTGCAATCGAGAGACG
>JAAZEC010000212.1 GCA_012512495.1 Erysipelothrix sp. | reverse complement strand
CCATTATACGACTTTACCCTTCTCACAACAACTAAAAATGATATAATGGAAAAACGAGGTGGACATCATGGTTAAGACGTTTCTAGCATTACAAATAGAGGTAAAAGTAGCGATTGTGATAGCGATTATATGCGTAGTCCTCATTCTTCGCATCCTCTTATCAAGAGGTCTCAATAGTCTCTTTAAGATCCAGCTAGACCATTTGAAACAGCTGAGACACCGTAACAAGTTCATCAACAGCCTGACACTCAGCCTGCTCCTTTTGGTTACCTACCGGTTCATTATTTCAACATCCTGGTATACCACCTACGAGTCAATTAGAGTCGCCAGTAAATTCGTTTTAGTTTTCCTGGTTATTACTAGTGCTCAAATGGTGATTCAAATCCTGAAACTCAGCCATGAGTTTTTCGGAACACTCAGCATTTCCAGAAAACAGTCCATTAAACCCCTCATTCAAATTGGTCAATTAGCGGTTATTATCGTTTCACTACTTATTATCGTCGCCATCATCACCGGTAACAACCCTATCACCTTAATAGCCGGGGCTTCTGCCCTGACTGCCATCCTGGGTTTAATCTTCAAGGATATCCTGTTAGGATTCTATGCTAGCATGTATTTGAATGCGACCAAGATCATCCAGATGGGTGACTATATCAGTATCAATGCCCTCAAGGCTGGGGGAATCGTAGAGGAGTTTGGTATGTCCCATATCATGCTTCGTAACCCTGACAATTCAACGACCATTCTTCCTTCCTCGACTATTCTTCAAAACGATATCGTGAACAACTCGACGATCAAGGAGAAACAGGGACGCCGAATCCATAAAACTTTACTGATTGATCCAAAGAAAATTAATACCATCGATGCCCAGAAAGTGGATTTCTATATCAACAAATACCAATTGCCAAAGGGAACCCTTCTCAATACAAACGCAGACCTATTAACAGAGACGATTCGCCATTACATGTTGAGGCACGCATCGATTAATCCAAACAGTAATGTTCTGGCTTCATTATCCAATCAGACAGTGGCAGGACTTGAACTGACGATTACCGCTTCCACCTACCTATCGGATTACACAGAATTCGCGAACTTTCAGTCTCGACTACTATCGATGATCGTCTTTTATATCAATCACTTTGAATTACAGAAAGACTAAGTGCTATACTATAGAGAAATCAAAGGAGAAAATATGAGTCAAAATCACGTACTTAAACGAAATGAAGTCCCTATCGAACAGACTTGGGATACCACAACGATCTTCAAGGATGATGAAGCATTCGAAGCTTCCTTTAAAGCTCTAGAAGAAGCACTACCTGGGGTCAACGACTACCAAGGGAAACTATCTGAGAGCGCTGAGACACTTAAGGAAGCACTCACTCTACGGAATGAACTACTTTATCAATTCGGTCATATTTATGTTTATGCTCATCTGAACTCAGATGTCGATACGGCCAACTCACACTACCGTGGTTTGGAACTTAGAGCTAGAAGCTTAGGCTCAAAGGTCAGTTCTGCCTTTTCCTATTTTGACACGGAACTTCTAAAGAGTGATGAAGTACTCATCAAGAGCTATTTAGAACATGATGATTTAAAGATTTATAAACACGAATTTGAACTGCTCTTTAAACAAAGAGCTAACATTCTGTCATTAGAAGAGGAAACGCTACTGGCTAAGGCATCCAATGTCCTTTCCAGTGGTAGCCAAGCCTTCTCCGTCTT
>JAAZEC010000211.1 GCA_012512495.1 Erysipelothrix sp. | reverse complement strand
TGCATTGTGGTCTTATCGAAGACGGACAAGCTATCGTTTTCAAAAATGAAGCAAAAGATGGCAACGATTCAAAGGCAATCGGGCTATCCTGTCCATGCTTTCTCGGCAATGGACCATGGTTCAGTCGAACCGATTAATAAACAGATTGAAATCTGGATGTCACAAAAGTAAGCCACTCATAGTGGCTTTTTTTGTAAACGACGAACTTTTGTTTCATTTTTTTTAGCTCTAAAAGAGTGTTCTAGTTACAAAAGCAAATAAGAAAGTGTAATATTGAATTAGCAAGTGTTTTGATTATAAAACACCTCATATAAGGGGGATTGATAGTATAAGAAATATCATCCTATATATCGTATTAGTTTCTCAGGCTCATTTACGAAAAGACAAAAATTAAAAATGATTTTTTGTAATGGATCCTTTCACTTGGATCATTCGTAGATGAACATCCGTACTTCACCCTATGAATGATTTTTTTTCATATTCCAAATGAAAAGGAGAGAATAATGAATAAAGTAATTAGATTCATCAGTAAACTTGGTTTAGTGTTAATCATGCTATTGTCAGCGTTCGTCATTGGGACACCTGAAAATGTGCACGCACTAGCTGCAGATCCTACCGACAGCAATCGTGTGACGGTAGACAAAGAGGCCAAGCTTGTTGATGGAAAAGTGAACACGTGGGATATTACTCTAGACGTCAAGAGTCTCAATAAGCAAAGTACAGAAACCACAAATGTTGTTCTAGTACTCGATGTCTCTGGCAGTATGAGTAACTACATGAATTCACTCAAAAGTGCCGCAAGTCTTTTTGTTAATACTTTCCTCAACGATCCTAATGTCAGAATTGGACTAGTTACCTTTGAAACAAATCCGTTTCTGCATAATGCAGGAGGTTCTGGTAATCGATATGCCACAACCTCTGCTCAGAAGCAAACGCTATTAACCACAATTAACAATTTGAGTACAGGTTTATGGACCCATACTCAAGGTGGTATTCATGATGGTATGCTTACATTAGATAACGGTCCTGATGCGGACAATGACATCATGATCTTGTTCTCGGATGGAGAACCTAACAGAAGATACTCGGGAACAGACCCCAACTACTCGTATCCTTCACACATTAATGACTCAACCAACTCCTCTTCGAGTTCGAGTAATGCGTTTACCGCAGGGAAACACGCAGCAACTTTAGCGAAGAATAAGGGTTACGAGATTTTCTCGATTGGCTTCAATGTCAACTCAACCACTCGTACTTTCCTACAAGATGTATCAAGCGGAGCGGGTACTCATTACCATGCTGCAACAGCAGGAAACTTAGGTACTGTCTTTGCTAATTTAGCAGGCCAGATCAGTACTGATTATGGTATAGAAAATGCTCAAGTCGTAGATATTGTGGCCCCAGGCTTTACAGTCATCGGCGCTCTCAATGCGACAGTCGGTACGGCTACGCAAGTGGGTAACACCATTACCTGGAACATTGGAAGGATGGATGGTGCAGGCATAAAGAATGCCACGTTAACCTATCGGGTTGAAATTAATGACTCGATACTCAATGTGACACCAGATCCAGATGGTAAACTATATCCTACGAATACCTCGGCTATTCTGAAGGATTTAGAAAAGGCTGGTTTCTCTAGGACCTTCCCGGTCCCTAAAGTCGATCCTGTCTTTATTAAGGTTAGCAAGAGTCTTGTCGATCAAGATAACAATACGATTGTTGATACAGACAGAGTCTTCGACGTTGAATTAAAACATACAAGCATCTATACAGCCTATACCAGCATAAAGGCTGGCCAAACGGTCATTCTAACATCCTTACGGGATATTGCTAATGGGTATAAGGTGACAGAAACCGGATCAAATGATGGTCTGATTAATGATGCTGAATTTAGTGATTACACAATTAAATACACGATCAATGGTGTCGTAACAGACCTATTCAATGTGGTTAAATCCACATCGGTCATTAGTTCGATGGACGATATCCTCATTGGCATCGAAAATAAATACACCATTCCTACGACAAGCATTACTGCCGAAAAACTATGGTCCGGTGGCGACCCAGCCAGCAGAC